>DASQCX010000061.1:0-5802 GCA_035634455.1 Burkholderiaceae bacterium | reverse complement strand
ACCTGGCGATCCTGGACGTGCAGATGCCCGTGCTGGACGGCTGCCAGGCCGCGCGCCGCATCCGCGCCGGCGAGCATGGCCACGCGCCCTGGCTGGCGTCGCTGACCGGCCTGCGCCCGCAGGAGGAGCCGCTGCGCTCGGGCCGCGACCTGTTCGACGCCCACCTGAGCAAGCCGCTGCGCGTCGACGAACTGTCCACCCTGCTGGCGCGCGCCGCCGCCTTCATGCGCTGAATCCGCGCCGGCCGACTGCCGTGTAGGCGCCGTCCGACGGTGTCGCGGCGTGTGCGCCGACGCATGCGGAAGTTCGCGGATACACCTGCGGTCGGGACGTTACGTTGTCCGACCGCAAACTGTCGTTCGTCTGAAAACGTGGTGTCGGTTTACCAGTCCTCACATTGTTTCTGGCGCTGGAGAGCACAGTAAGGAACTCGCGCCGCAGAAGCGCGCCATCGACAACGGAGATGACCATGAAACAAGCACCCTTCATGCGTGTCCTGCCCTTTGCCATCGCGCTGGCGCTCGGCGCCTGCGGCGGCGGTGGCGGCAACGACAGTTCCGGCAGCACCTCGACGCCCAGCAGCGCCTCGACCACGTCGTCGGGCGCCATCACGGCCTTCGGCAGCGTGTTCGTCAACGGCCACGAGTTCGCCACCGGCACGGCCCGCGTGATGGACGACGACACCGGCGACACCTCCGGCAAGGTGTCGGCGCTCGAGGTCGGCGAGGTCGTCGACGTCGATCAGGACAGCTCCAGCACGAGCTCCGCGCCGGTCGCGCAATGGCTGCACGTGCACCCGCTGGCGCGCGGCTACGTCGACGCGTCCGACACCACGGCCAACACCCTCACGGTGATGGGCCAGACGGTGAGCCTGGACAGCGGCACGCTGTTCTCCGACCACCGCGCCTGCGTCAGCGCCACCACCGGCGCCTGCACCGCGATCACCGACGCGACGGGCCTGACCGTCACCACGACGGGCACGAGCACCACGCCGGGCTCGTACGTGACCGTCGACGGCTACCTGTTCAGCGCCACGGCCGGCTCGGCGCAGATCGTCGCGACGCTGGTGTCGGTGCGCGACGTCCCGACCAGCTACCCGGCGGCGTTCAAGGCCGAGGGCCTGGTCACCGCGACGACCGCCGCCGGCGCCACCACGGGCGTCACCATCGGCGGCCTGGCGGTGGACCTGGGCAGCGCCACCTGCCGCGTCGACGGCGCCACGACGCCGTGCGCGAGCGCGTTCGCGGCCGGCGAGGTCGTGTCCGTGTTCTCGACGACCGCGCCCACGCTGCCGGCCGCCGCGTTCACGGCCACCGTCGCCATCGAGCGCAAGCACCTGCCGGTGCAGACCGCCGGCGCCGCGGTGGAGTTCGACGGCCGCGTCTCGACCTCGACGCCCGCCTCGGGCACGACCGCCGCGACCTTCGTCGTGCGCGGCGTGACGGTCGACACCTCCGCGCTGCCGGCCGGCACCTCGCTGCCGGCGGTGGGCGACCTGGTGCGCGTCACGGGCACGGTCTCGAGCGACGGCCTGTCGGTGACGGCCAGCGCGATCAAGATCCTGCACGCCGCGCGCAGCGTCAGCTATGCGTTCGGGGGCGACGTCACCGCGGTGGCGGCCGGCACGGTCAGCGGCACGTTCAACGTGACGGTGCTGGGCCAGACGATCGTCGTCAGCGACCAGACCCGGCTGTCCGACCGCCAGTCGTGGACCTGGGAGGACGACGATCCGCAGAGCAATCCGTTCAACATCACCACGTTCCAGACCTACCTGGCGGCGAGCAAGTCGCAGCACGTGGCGGTGAAGGCGGCCAAGGACAGCAGCGGCGTGCTGCAGGCGCTGTCGTTCTCCATCCGGCCCGTCTCGACGTTCAGCGAGGTCGCCGGCCCGGTCGACGCGACGCCCGCCCCGGTGGCCGGCACGTCCAGCACGCCCTCGACGTTCTCGATCGACGGCGTGGCCGTCAGCGCCGCGGCCGGCTCGGTCCACTTCGCGCACGACGGCCTGACGGCGATCGCCGCCGGCGACGAGGTCGCCGCCTCCGGCACCTTCGCCTCCGGCGTGCTGGGCGTCGCCGCGACGCAGAGCTTCGACAACTTCGTGATCGACTTCGGCCCGCCGCGCGTGGGCGGCGACGACGTGCCGCTCTGATCGGCCCGCGGCGATGGCGCGTCCCGCTGCGGGCGCGTCCTTCCCGCTTGAAGACGAGGCCCCTGGATCCGCCGGACCCAGGGGCCTTTGCATTGGCGTGGCCGGGGCGCGACCCTGCGCCCCGGTACGGCGCGTCAAGGCCGCAGCGTCAAGTCGCTGTCCGGCGAGCCGTCGGGGTGGGCGAACCACCAGACGCGGTTCCTGCCCGCGGGGCAGCCGGCGCCGCTGGCGACGCTCGTGACGGCGCCGTCGGCGCTCGCCACGCTGGCGCGGTAGCAGCCGCCGATCGAGTCGGCGTACGCGAAGCCCTGCCTGTTCTGCTGCCCGCTGTGGCCGGTCACCGCGAACGAGGGACTGAAGTTCAGCGTGTCGCCGGCGTCGACGGTGTTGTCGACCTGCGCGCTGAACGACGCGCCTCCGGCCTGCCGGCGCGCGATCGCGTTGCCGTAGCCCTGGTGGAACGTCGTCCGCTGGGTGTAGCCGTCGCTGGACGGCGCGAACAGGTAGTCCATGTGCAGCGGATAGCGCGCGCTCTGGTCGAACTCGGCCACCAGCACCTGGCCGACCTGGCTGCGGCTGGTGCCGGTCACAGAGGTCGTCTGGTCGACGACCTGCCCGTAGCTGCTGCCGTCCGCGGCGACCGCGAAGGTCTGCGTGTTCGCGAAGGCGACCGTCTGGTCCACCGTGGTCCACACCTGGCCGTGCGAGGTGTTCGCGACGCCGGTGATCACGAAGTGGCGCGACAGCCGGGTGGCGATGTCGCCGCTGACGTTGCCGCTCGCGTCGGTGCTCAGCGTGTCCGAGATGGCCGGTGTCGCCGCCTGGCCGGCGAGCGTGTTGCGCGTGACCGCGCCGGTGACGAAGGCGCCGTTCGGATCCTGGTACAGCAGCAGCGTCGCGCTGGCCGAGTAGTAGTTGTTGGCGCCGGCGACGCGCAGCGCCACCGTGTGCGGCTGGCCGTCGCTCAGCATGGCGGCGAAGGGCGTCAGGTCGACGCGGTAGGGTATGAAGTTCAGCGTCTGCACGCCCGGCGTCGGCCGCCACAGGTACGGATCGATGCCGCCCGTGTAGACCCACGGGTAGATCGGCGCCACGCCCGCGGCCTGGCCGTCGATGCTGACCTGGCCCTCGCGGTAGCTGCCGCCGCCGCAGTCCTGCACCTGTGCGGCGTAGGCGTCCGGGACGCAGCTCCATGAGAACTCGTCGCCGCTCTGGCTCTGCATGAAGACGTCGAGGTAGGCTCGCTCGACGTTGCGCGGCAGGGTCAGCGTCTTCGTCAGCTGGCTGTCGGGGGTGTCGAGCTCGGTCGTCGCGCCCAGCGGGTCGCTGCCGATCGCGATCACGCGGTCGGGCACCTGCGGCGCCTTGGCCTGCGGCGTGGCCGGATAGAACAGCAGCCGCGCGTTGCCGGAAATGATGCCGGTATAGGTGCCGTTGACCAGGTTGGCGAGCATCGCCTGGCCGCCGCCGGGCACGCGAAAGAGCCGGCTGTAGTCGGTGAGGTCGCGCTCGACGTGCCAGCTCGGCGCCACCGTGGCGGACGGCTCCTCGGTCGTGCCGAAGTACAGGTTGACGCCGGCCAGCCAGATCGACGCCGTGCGGTCGAACTGGCGCCCGGCGGTGACGGCGAAGTCGGCTTCCAGCACGACCTTGGCCCACGGGCCGCTGCAGGCCGGCGGCGCATAGCTGAACGGCCGCGGCGAGAAGTCGTTGAAGACGGTGCCGCTGAACAGCGTCGCCACGCAGGGCTGGCCGGGCGGGCGCGGCACCGTGGGATCGGCCACGGTCACGTTGCGCGTGCCGACCTGGGCAGTGGTGTCGACGACGGGCATGTCATGCCGGGCGGCGGGACGCGCGGCTGCGCCGGCGACGGCGGCCGCTGCAAGCAGGCCCAGCGCGCCATGGGTGACGGCACGGCGGGTGCGATGGGTGAACGGCATCGGGATCTCCTCGTCCGTTGATTCGGGGGAGCCATGCTAGCCAGCGACCCTTGCGGCAACAACTGGCGATGACCGTGCCTCCCGGCCGGATCCCCTGTTCTGGGGAGGTGCGCCTGGCGCTCGTCGAAGGGCTGCCGCGCGCCGGTGTCGAAACAGGCGGCGAGCGGCGCCCCGGAATTGAAAAGGGCTCGTGAGTCGCTGACTCACGAGCCCTTCGGGTTCTGGTGGCGCTTCAGGGATTCGAACCCCGGACCTGCGGATTATGATTCCGTCGCTCTAACCGGCTGAGCTAAAGCGCCAAGCCTGCCATTGTATGCGATTTTTTGGTGGCAAGGGAAGGGGTTGGCGTCACAATGTCGAAAAAGACCTTTCGGGCTTGCATCGAGTCCGACTGCCCCGACCATTGGGCGTCGCGCGTCCGACGACGGATGCGCCTGGCCGCGCCGGGTCGCCGGAACGCTTCGAGAGACCGCTTCCCTTCATGTTCAGCTTCTTCCGCAAGAAAACCGAGTCGGGCTCCCCGTGGGAGACCCAGCGCATGCCGGAGGCCGCGCCGGCGGCGCCGGTCTCGGTGACGACGCCCGCGCCTGCGCACGCACCCGCGCCCACGAACGCTCCCGCGGCGGCGCCGGAGCCGTCCGCGCCACTCGACTTCCTCAAGCGCGTCTTCACCGGCAGCCCCGCGCCCGCGGCTGCGGTCGCGACCCCGCCGACCGCACCCGTGGAGACGGTCGCGCCGGTCGCACCGGCACCCGCCACCGAGGCACCGCGCGAAGCCTGGTTCCAGCGCCTGCGCAAGGGCCTGGCGCGGACCGGCTCGGGCATCGCGCAGGTGTTCACCGGCGCGCGCATCGACGACGAGTTGTACGAGGAACTGGAGTCCGCGCTGCTGATGGCCGACGCCGGCGTGCGCGCGACCGAGCACCTGCTGAAGGACCTCAAGCAGCGCGTGAAGGCCGCCGGCTCGACCGAGCCCGCGCAGGTGAAGGCGCTGCTGGCCGACGCGATCGTCGACCTGCTGTCGCCGCTGGAACGCTCGCTGATGGTGGGCGAGCACCAGCCGACCGTGATCATGGTGGCGGGCGTCAACGGCGCCGGCAAGACCACCAGCATCGGCAAGCTCACGCGCCATCTCGCCGAGGCGCAGTGCAAGGTGCTGCTGGCCGCGGCCGACACCTTCCGCGCCGCGGCGCGCGAGCAGCTCGAGGTCTGGGCCGATCGCAACCAGGTCGAGATCGTCAGCCAGGAAGGCGGCGATCCGGCGTCCGTTACCTTCGACGCCGTGCGCGCGGGCAGGGCGCGCGCATGCGATGTGGTTATCGCCGACACCGCCGGCCGCCTGCCGACGCAGCTCCACCTGATGGAGGAGCTCAGGAAGATCAAGCGCGTCATCACCAAGGCCGAGGCCACTGCGCCGCACGAGGTGCTGCTGGTGATCGACGGCAACACCGGCCAGAATGCGCTGGAGCAGGTCAAGGCCTTCGACGCCGCGCTGGGCCTGACGGGCCTGGTCGTCACCAAGCTCGACGGCACGGCCAAGGGCGGCGTGCTGGCGGCGATCGCGCTGTGGGCGCGCGAGCGCGCGGAGCAGGCGGGCGGCGCCTCGCCCATCCCCGTCTATTTCATCGGGGTGGGCGAGAAGCTCGAGGATTTGCAGACGTTCAACGCGCGCGAATTCGCGCAGGCGCTGCTGGGTTGAATGCCGGGTCA
>DASQCX010000060.1:0-5316 GCA_035634455.1 Burkholderiaceae bacterium | reverse complement strand
CGGCGCTCGACTCCTTGACCGCCACCAGGTTGCCGTGCGCCCGCGCGAGCTCCTCGATCTGCTCCGGCCTGAAGTCGGTGCGGTAGGCGATCGGGTTGTTGTAGAGCATGCAGGGCAAGGACGTCGCCTCGATCACGGCGGCGACGTGCGCGCGCATCTCGCGCCAGTCGGTCGAGTAGACGTACGGCGGCAGCACCATCAGGCCCGCGCAACCCACCTCGGCGGCCCCGCGCGCCAGGGCGCAGGCCTCGTCGGTCGCCAGCGCCGCGATGCCCGCGACCAGCGGCACGCGGCCCTGGAGCGCCTTCGCGAGCGTGCGCAGCACGTCCAGCTTCTCGGGCACCGACAGCGTCGCGGCCTCGCCCAGCGAGCCGAGCGCCACGATGCCGGTGCAGCCGGCCTCGACCATCCACAGCGCGTGCGACGCCAGGAAGTCGTGGTCGACCGCGCCGTCGGCGGTGAAGGGGGTGGTGATGGCGGGCATCACGCCGGTCCAGGTCATGCTCATGTCGATAGCTCCTTGTTGGATGGGGTGTCGGGCGGGTTGTCCAATAGCGCCAGCAGCGTCGCGAGCGGCGCCGGTGTCAAAGGCTCACGTTGGGGAAGTCGGGGCCAGTGCATCACCGCGGCCAGCGCGTCGTGGCACAGCCGGCCCTGGCAATGGCCCATGCCGCAGCGCGTGGCGAGCTTGGCGGCGCGCAGGTCGGGCTGCGCGCGCAGGGCCGACCAGCGGACGTCCTCGCAGCGGCAGACCAGCGTGTCGTCGCGCAGGCGATCGGCCCAGTCGCGCGGCATCGGGAAGGTGGCGGCGACGGCCGCGGCGAAGGCGTGCTCGCGCGCCAGCCGGGCGGCCGATGACCTTGTCTCGGAAGGCGCCGCGCCGAGATCGGCGGCCGCGGTGGCGCCGGCGATCTCGCCTTGCAGCCGCGCGGCCTCGGCGCCCGCGACGCCGGTGCACTCGCCGGCCGCGAACACGCCCGCGACGCTGCTGCGCTGCGCGCCGTCGACCGCGATCGCCGCGGCCCCGAAGCGCTCGGCCAGCGCGCAGCCCAGCGCTTGCGCCAGCTCGGTCTGCGGCACCAGGCCCCAACCGGCGGCGAGCGCGTCGCAGTCGACCGTGCGCGTGCGCCCGCCCTCGCCTGCCAGCAGCACGCGCTCGACGCGCCCGTCGCCCTCGATCGCCGCGACGCGCCAGCCGCGCATCATCGTCACGTCGCGCAGGGCCGCGCCCAGCCGCAACGCCTGCGCCGCCTTGCGGGGATGCCGCGCCAAGGCGCCGGCGAAGCGCGCCAGCGCGGCGGTCCCGGCCTCCTCGACGACGCCCGACACCTGCGCGCCCTCGGCGCGCAAGGTCGCGGCCGCGGCCAGCAACAGCGGTCCGGTTCCGGCGACCAGCACGCGCTTGCCGCGGATCGGCCAGCCGCCCTTGACCAGCGCCTGCAGGCCCCCGGCGCCGAATACCCCGGGCAGTGTCCAGCCGGGCAGCGGCAGCAGGCGCTCGCGCGCGCCGGTCGCCAGGATCAGCCGCTCCCAGCGCAGCCGCTGCGCGCCCTGCGGGCCATCGACCAGCAGCGTGCGCTGCGGCAGGACCATCGTCACGCGCGTCCCCGCGAGCACGCGGGCGCCGGCGGCCGCGAGACCCGCCAGCGCGTCCGCGACCGGATCGGCCAGCACGCCTTGCCGCGCGCGCCAGATCTGTCCGCCCGCCTGCGGCGCGGCATCGAGCAGCAGCACGTCGCGCCCGGCCGCCGCGGCCGCATGCGCCGCGGCCAGCCCCGCGGGGCCGGCGCCGACGACGAGCACCTGCGCGCGCAGCTCGGGGCGGGTGTCTGGCTCAGCCATCGGTCCGGATCTCCATGCCCGGTGCGCACAGCGTCTGGCAGCCCAGGCGATGCGCCCGGCCGTCGATCGCGACGCGGCACTCGCCGCACACGCCCATGCCGCACAGCGGCTGGCGCCGCATGCCGCCGGGCGAGACGCGCGCGCCCCACCCCGGCGCCGCCAGCTCGACGGCCGCCGCGACCAGCGTCCCGGCGCCCACGTCCAGCGCGCGCCCGTCGACGGTGACCGTGACCGTCGCCGTCACGCCGCGACCTCCACGAAGCGATCCGGCGCGTACGGCGCGGGATCGATGGCCGGCGCGCGGCCCAACAGCAGGTCCAGCCAGATGCTGGCGGTGCCGGTGGCCGTCGTCAGGCCCAGGCCCTCGTGCCCGGTGGCGACCCAGTGGTTGTCGCGCTCGCCCGGAATGCGCCCGATGGCGGGCCGGCCGTCCGGAATCGCCGGCCGGAAGCCGGCCCAGCAGCGCAGCATCTGCAGCGACGCGATGTCCGGCAGGAAGCGCTGCGCGCGCCGCACCATGCGCGCCAGCAGCGCGGCGTCGACGTCGGGCGAGGTGTCGCGATAGCTGCGCGACGACCCCAGCAGCACCTGGCCCGATGCGCGCGGCTGCGCGTTGAAGGCCACGGCCTCGTCCGCGTCGCCGTGCGCCGAATCGATGTAGCCGAGCTCGACGAGCGCGTGCCGGATGTACCCGGGATAGCGGTCGGTGATCGCGAGCTGGCCCTTGCGCGAACGCAGCGGCAGCGGCGCGTCGCCCGGCCACAGGCGGACGCTGTCGCAGCCGGCCGCGAGCAGCACGTGGCCGGCGCCGACGCGGCCGCCGCTGGCCAGTTGCAGGCCGTCGGCGCGCAGCGCGGCGACCGGGCACATCTCCTCGACGTGGCCGCCGGCGGCACGGACATCCGCCGCCAGCCGCGCGGCCAGCTCCGGGCCGTACGCCACCTCGTCGCCGGCCACGCGCAGCGCGCCCGCGAGGTCGCGCGCCAGCCGCGGCTCGACGGACGGCAGCACCTCGGGCTCCAGCCACTCCGCCGACAACCCGGCCGCGCGCAGCCGCGCCAGCTTGGCGTGCGCCGCGTCGCGCTGCTGCGCGGTCTCGGCCAGCCACAGCGTGCCCGTCGTGCGGCGCTCGATCGCGTCCCAGCCGTTCCACGCGCGCCACAGCTTCATCGACAGCCGCGCCAGCGCGAACTCCGCCGGGTCGTCGTCGATCGTGACGAGATGGCCCATGCCCGCCGCCGTCGCGCCGGCGCCGACGCGCCCGGCCTCGTAGACCGCCACGCGCAGGCCCGCGAGCGCCGCCGCCCGCGCGCAGGCGCAGCCGACCACGCCGCCGCCGACGATCGCGACGTCGACCGGCCGCGTCATGCGCGGATGCCGTCGCGGAACGGGTCGTCCTGCGCGCGCAGCAGCGTCGATTCCGCCGTGACCCAGGCGCGGCCGCTGATCGCGGGCAGGATGCGGTCCGGCTGGCCGTCGACCGGCGTCCAGCGGCCCTCGAAGCGGCTGCCGATCACGCTTTCCTGCACCCACGGCGCGCCCGCCGCGAGGTGGCCGTCGGCGGCCAGGCAGGCGAGCTTGGCACTGGTGCCGGTGCCGCACGGCGAGCGGTCGTAGGCCTTGCCGGGACACAGCACGAAGTTGCGCGCGTCGGCGCCGTGCGTGGGCGCGAACAGCTCGATGTGGTCGATCTCGGCGCCGTCCGCGCCGGTGACGCCTTGCGCCATCAGCGCGCCGCGGATGCGCCACGCGAGGTCGGTCAGCGCCTCGATGTGCGGCAGCGCGAGCGCCGGCGCGGGGTCGAACTGCGTCGCGTCGACGAGGAAGAACCAGTTGCCGCCCCAGGCGACGTCGCCGGTGACCGGGCCGACGCCGGGCACGTCCAGCGTCACGCCGGCGCGATGGCGCCAGCTGGGCACGTTGAACACGGTGACGTGGCCGCCGGCGTCCAGCTCGACCTCGACCGGGCCGACCGGCGTGTCCAGGCGGTGCCGGCCCGGCGCGATGCGGCCCAGGTGCGCCAGCGTCGCGACGACGCCGATCGTGCCGTGCCCGCACATGCCCAGCATGCCGACGTTGTTGAAGAAGATCATGCCGGCCGCGCAGCCCGGCGCGCGCGGCTCGACCAGCAGCGCGCCCACCATCGTGTCGCTGCCGCGCGGCTCGCAGGCCACGGCGGCGCGGAAGGCGTCGTGGTGGCGAGCGAAGTCGGCGCGCTGCTCGGCGAGCGTGGCGCCGCACAGCGCGGGGCCGCCGTCGAGGACGACGCGCGTCGGCTCGCCGGCGGTGTGGGAATCGATGACGAGGATCTTCTGCATGCCGCGATTCTGGAACCGCCGCGCGCTGCCGGCTTGATCCGCCGCCCGCATCGCCATGACGATTTCGGCACAATGGCCGCATGACCGATGACGCCACTGCCCTGCTCGCCGGCGGCCCGCGCCTGCCGCTGGCGCTGCTGGAACGCCTGTTCGACGCGCTGCCCGACGTGGTCTTCTTCGCCAAGGACGCCGAGGGCCGCTACACGCACGCGAACCAGACGCTGCTCGACCGCCTGCGGCTGGGCAAGCGCGCACAGCTGGTCGGCCGCCGCACCGACGAGCTGTTCCCCGGCGGGCTCGGCGACCGCTACCGCGCGCAGGACGAGGCCGTGCTGCGCGGCGGCCCCGAGATCGTCGGCCAGCTGGAGCTGCACCTGTACCCGAACCGCGCGCCCGGCTGGTGCCTGACGCACAAGCTGGCGTGGCGCGAGCCGGCGCCGGCCGGCGGGCGCCGGCGCGGGCGCATCGTCGGGCTGGTGGGCCTGTCGCGCGACCTCGCGACGCCGGGCCTGAGCCACGCGACGCCGCCGGCGACCTACGAGCGCATCGCGCAGGTCGTCGCGCGGCTGCAGCGCGACTACGCCGAGCCGCTGCAGATCGCGCAGCTCGCGCGCGCGGCGGGGCTGTCGATCGCGCAGCTGGAGCGCCACGTCACGCAGCTGTACCGCGTGACGCCGCGCCAGCTGCTGGCGCGCACGCGGCTCGACGCGGCGCTGGCGCTGCTGGTGTCGGGCGAGGACTCGATCGCGGCGATCGCGCATGCCTGCGGCTACGCCGACCACAGCGCGTTCTCGCGCCAGTTCCGGCGCAGCACGGGCGTCAGTCCCCAGCAGTGGCGCGCGTTGCAGCGCGCATGAAAAAAGGCGGCCGCGGCCGCCTTTCGCACGCGTCGCCGGCCTCAGCCGAGGACCACGTTGAGCAACGCGTCGCAGATGCCCATCAGCGCGGCCGCCGAGATCAGGCCGGCGCAGATCGGCTCGGCGCCCTCGACCCAGATCGAGTGCGCCTTCGTGCCCGGCGTGCGGTAGAGGCGGCCCATGATCCAGAAGCCCATCGCGCCGATCCACATCGCCACGCAGGAGTCGAACGGCAGCACCACGCCCAGGCCGACCGACACGGCCGACAGCGGGAACTTGCCCTTGGTGACGATGCGCAG
>DASQCX010000059.1:0-3118 GCA_035634455.1 Burkholderiaceae bacterium | reverse complement strand
GCCGCAGGGGCTGGCGCTGCAGTGGTGGCTGCAGCAGCTCGAGAGCCCGACCACGCGCTCGGCGCTGCTGCTGCGCGGCGGTCCATGCCCGCCCGCGCAGGCGTGAACTCGTCGCACGCGATGCGCTACGTCGGCCGCTTCGCGCCCTCGCCCACCGGCCTGCTGCACGCCGGCTCGCTGGTGGCCGCGCTCGCCAGCTGGCTGGACGCGCGCGCCCACGGCGGCACGTGGCTGGTGCGCATCGAGAACGTCGACGCCCCGCGCTGCGTGCCCGACGCCGACACCGGCATCCTGGCGCAGCTGGCCGCGCTGGGCATGGTGCCGGACGCGCCGCCCGTCTGGCAGTCGCGCCGCGGCGACCGCTACGAGGCCGCGCTGGCGCAGCTCGAGCGCACGGGCTGGGCCTACCCCTGCGTGTGCTCGCGCTCCGACATCGCCGCCGCCCTCGCCCGCGCGGGCGTCCCGCACGTCGCGCACGGGGAGCGCGTCTACCCCGGCACCTGCCGCCCGACGACGCTGGCGCCCACCGACGTCGAGCCCGCCGTGCCGTTCCGCCGCCCGCCGGCCTGGCGCCTGCGCACCCGGCGGCCCGACGGCCAGGACGTCGTGATCGCCTGGCACGACCGCCTGCTCGGCGACCAGCGCCAGGACGTCACCCAGGCCGTCGGCGACTTCGTGCTCCGGCGCGCGGACGGGCTGTGGGCCTACCAGCTCGCGGTGGTGGTCGACGACGCCGCGCAAGGCGTCACCGACGTCGTGCGCGGCGAGGACCTGGCCGACAACACCGCGCGCCAGATCCACCTGCAGCGCACGCTCGGCCTGCCGACGCCGCGTTACCTGCATACGCCCCTGGTGTATGCCGACGACGGCCAGAAGCTGTCCAAGCAGACCGGCGCGCGACCGCTCGCGCTGCGCAGCGACGTCGACGCCGTCCACGCGCTGCGCCGCGCCGCGCGCGTGCTCGGGCTGCCGGCCGCGCTGCACGACGGCAGCGACCGCTGCGAGACGCCGGCCGGCTGGCTCGCCCGGGCCGTGCCGGCCTGGGCCGACCGGCTGCGCGCGGTCGGTGGCATGATCGCAGCCTCCGCGACGCCCGCGGCGTCATCCGTTCACCCCCACCAGAGCGCAACCGCCATGACCACCACCCCCTCCGGCCTGAAATACGAAGACACCAAGGTCGGCGACGGCCCCGTCGCCACGCCGGGCCAGTCCGTCACCGTGCACTACACGGGCTGGCTGTCCGACCCGTCCGCGCCCAACGGCCGCGGCCAGAAGTTCGACTCCAGCAAGGATCGCGGCCAGCCCTTCGTGTTCGGCCTTGGTCACGGCATGGTCATCAAGGGCTGGGACGAAGGCGTGGCCGGCATGGCCGCCGGCGGCACGCGCGTGCTGACGATCCCGCCCGAGCTCGGCTACGGCGCGCGCGGCGCCGGCGGCGTGATCCCCCCGAACGCCACGCTGGTGTTCGAGGTCGACCTGATCTCCTCGCGCTGAGCACGGCCGGCGCGACGCCCGCGCCGGCAGCCCCCGTCATGCGAGCCGTCGTCGCCCCCCGCGACGGCGGCTCGCGTCGTTTCGGGCCTCGGTGTCGCCCCGGCCGCGACACCCCGGGAAACACCCCATCGGGTAAACGGCTAGTCAGGACTATCGTTTTGTCCGAACCCGCCCGCGGCGCCCGCCGACGGGAAGGCCCTGGCGCCCGGCGCCGGAAAGAAACTCAAAGGAGACCCCATGCGATCGACGCTTGCACTCGGCACGGCCGTCCTCGCGGCCGCCGCCCTGACCGCCTGCGGCGGCGGCAGCCCCGGCGCCACCACCAACAACAGCACCACGCCCGGCACGCTGATCGAGTCGCCGCCGCTGCGCGTCGCGTCGCTGACCGCGACCGACCTGACTGCGCAGCTGAACGCGACCTCGTCCGGCCAGGCGCTGGTCGCGCTGGCCGGCACGCCCACCTGCGGCGTCGACTTCCACTACTTCCACTACCAGACGGTCGGCGGCAAGGGCGAGCAGACCACCGCGTCCGGCGCGATCATGGCACCCACGGGCGGCACCGGCTGCTCGGGCGCGCGGCCCATCCTGGTCTACACGCACGGCACGGCCGTCACCAAGACCTACAACATCGCCAACATCACCGACTCCACGAACGAGGGCTGGCAGGAAGGCGCGATGATCGCCGCGTTCTTCGCGGCGCATGGCTACATCGTCGTGGCGTCAAACTACGCCGGCTACGACTCGTCGCCGCTGACGTACCACCCCTACCTCAACGCCGACCAGCAGTCCAAGGACGTCATCAACGCCCTGGCCGCCGCGCGCACCGCGCTGACCAACGGCCTGCCCTCGGGCGACACCGACAACGGCAAGCTGTTCATCACCGGCTACTCGCAGGGCGGCCACGTGGCGATGGCCACGCACCGCGCGATGGAGGCCGCGGGCATGACGGTGACGGCCGCGGCGCCGATGTCCGGCCCCTACGCCATGCTCGCGTTCGGCGACGCGGCCATCGCGTACAGCTCGCCCGGCCTCGGCGGCACGATCTACTACCCGATGATCGTCAACAGCTACCAGCAGTCGTACGGCAACGTCTATACGTCGACGAGCGACGTCTTCAGCTCGACGTACGCGACGGGCATCGACACGCTGATCCCCGGCCAGTACACCTACACGACGCTCATCAGCTCCGGCAAGCTGCCGCAGTTCGCCGTGTTCAATGTCGCCACGCCCGGCACCGGCTCGGAGCCGAGCAGCGGCAGCCCCCTGCTGGACGCGATCCTGGCGCAGCCGAGCGCGGCCAGCAACCCGATCGGCAACCTCGGCTTCGGCAATCCGTACCTGTTCAACAACTCGCTGCGCATCGCCTACGCTGCGGACGCCGTGACCACCCCCGACGGCTTCATCCCGAGCGCGACGACCCTGCTGCCGCCGACGACGGATCCGACGCTCGGCATCCGCCTCGACCTGAAGAAGAACGACCTGCGCGGCTGGACGCCCAAGGCACCGGTGCTGCTGTGCGGCGGCATGAACGACCCCGAGGTCTTCTACAAGATCAACACGCTGTCCATGAAGGCGCTATGGGCGCAGCAGATCTCGCTGGGCCAGGTCAGCGTGGTGGACATCG
>DASQCX010000058.1:0-4018 GCA_035634455.1 Burkholderiaceae bacterium | reverse complement strand
CGAGCACGCTGTAGCCGCGGCCCGTGCCGAGGTTGACGGTGAGGGAGCCGGGCGTCTCGAGCAGGCGGCGCAGCGCGGCGACGTGGCCCTGGGCGAGATCCACGACGTGGATGTAGTCGCGCACGCCGGTGCCGTCGGGGGTGTCGTAGTCGTTGCCGAACACCGCGAGCCGCGGGCGGCGGCCGATGGCCACCTGCGCCACGTAGGGCATCAGGTTGTTGGGCACGCCGCGCGGATCCTCGCCGATGCGCCCGCTGGCGTGCGCGCCCACCGGGTTGAAGTAGCGCAGGATGCCGGCCTGCCACGACGGGTCGGCCGCGGCCATGTCGCGCAGGATCGTCTCGCCGATCAGCTTGGTCTGCCCGTACGGGTTGGTGGCGCCGGTGGCGGCGTCCTCGCGGATCGGCAGCGTCTGGGGCTTGCCGTAGACGGTGGCGCTCGAGCTGAAGACGATGCGCCTGACGCCGTGCGCCTGCATCGCCGCGCACAGCGTCAGCAGCCCGCCGATGTTGTTGGCGTAGTAGCGCAGCGGCTGCTGCGTGGATTCGCCCACCGCCTTGAACGCCGCGAAGTGCACGACGGCGTCGATGCGGTGGCGCGCGAACACGGCGTCCAGCGCGGCGGCGTCGCACACGCTCGCGCGCTCGAACACCGGCGCCCGGCCGGACAGCGCCTCCAGCCGGTTGAGCACCTCGGGCGAGCTGTTGGAGAAGTCGTCCAGGCCGACGACGTCATGGCCCTCGGCCAGCAGCTCCAGCCAGGTGTGGGAGGCGATGTAGCCGGTCGCGCCGGTCAGCAGGATCGTGGCCATGCGATCAGCACTTGATGCCGACGTGCAGCGCGACGGCACCGGCGGCCATGTTGTGGACGTCGACGTGCCCGAAGCCGGCCGTCTTCATCATCGCCTTGAGCGTCGCCTGGTCGGGGTGCATGCGGATCGATTCGGCGAGGTAGCGGTAGCTGTCGGCGTCGCCCGCGACGACCTGGCCCACGCGCGGCAGCACGTTGAACGAGTACCAGTCGTAGGCCTTCTGCAGCGGCGCGGCGATCCTGGAGAACTCCAGCACCAGCAGCCGGCCGCCCGGGCGCAGCACGCGGTTCATCTCGGCCAGCGCGACGTCCTTGTGCGTCATGTTGCGCAGGCCGAAGGCGACGCTGACGAGGTCGAACTGGCCCGTGGGGAACGGCAGCTTCTCGGCGTCGCAGATCGTGGTGGGCAGCACCAGGCCCTCGTCGATCAGGCGGTCGCGGCCGACGCGCAGCATCGCCTCGTTGATGTCGGTGTGCACGACGACGCCCGTCGGCCCGACGCGCTTGGCGAACGCGCGCGCCAGGTCGCCGGTGCCGCCGGCGATGTCCAGCGCCTTGTCGCCCGCCTTCAGGTTGGCCACGGCGACGGTGTACTTCTTCCACGCGCGATGCAGGCCGCCCGACATCAGGTCGTTCATCACGTCGTACTTCTTGGCGACGGAGTCGAACACGCCGCGCACCTTGCCGGCCTTCTCGGTCTCGTCGACGGTCTCGTAGCCGAAGTGGGTCTGGGTCATGATGGAAATCTCGGGAAAACGGATTCAGTGGGAGTGGCAGGCGCCGCCCATGGGCTTGGGCATCTGCGCGTCGCGGTCGAGCCCGGCGGCGGCCAGGCGCTCGAGGTACTGGGCAAGCAGCTCGTCCTGCTGCGCGCCCAGGCGGTAGAGGTAGTCCCAGGTGAACAAGCCGGTGTCGTGGCCGTCGGAGAACGTGGGCTTGACCGCGTAGTGTCCCACCGGCTCGATGGCGTCGATGACGACGTCGCGCTTGCCGGTCTGCAGCGTCTCCTGGCCAGGGCCGTGGCCCTGCACCTCGGCCGACGGCGAATACACGCGCATCAGCTCGAACGGGATGCGGAAGGTCTTGCCGTCGTCGAACGCGATCTCCAGCGCGCGTGACTGCTGGTGCACCGTGAGCGCGACGGGCGTGGGGCGATCGGGGGAGGACATCCCGCCAGTTTATCGCCCGGGCGCGGCGCCGGCGCCGCAAGGCCTCCCGCCCGACGGCAGCCCGGCGGCGGGGTCACGCCCAGGCGTCGGTCAGCTCCAGCCGCACCTGGCCGTTCGGCAGCGCCGCCGTGCAGCGCCAGCCGCGGCGCTCGTAGAAGCCGCGCGCCTTGGTGTGGGCGCCGGTGGTCAGCCACAGCGTGGTCAGGCCGTGCGTCCACAGCCACTCCACCATGGTGTCGTGCAGCCGCGAGCCGTGGCCGCGGCCCTCGGCGCGCGGGTCGACGAACAGCGCCCAGACGTTGGCGCCGCTGGCGTCGCCGATCGCGAACGCGACGATCTCGCCGCCCTCCTCCACCACCCAGCCGCGGCCGGTGGTCTCGAGCTGCGCGATGACCTCGTCGTCGGCGATCCGCCCCGGCGCCAGCGTGTTCTCGGAGACGGCGTAGCGCACGCGCCAGAGGCCGGGGAGGTCGTCGCGGGTGGCCTGGCGCAGCACGGGCGCCATGGCCTCGGCGCGCGGGCGGGCCAGGTCCTGCGGGCGGGCTTCGTCGAGGCGGTTCATGCGGGTTCCGGGGTGTCCTGGGGGAGTCGATGTCGGCGCGGCCCGTTCACGCCGCGGGGGCCAGCGCCGCCACCGCGCGGGCGACGCGCGCGTCGAGCTCGGGCAGGGGCGTGCGCAGGCGCGACACGGGCGCGGGCGCGACCTCGCGCACGGGCGCCGCCCACACGGGCGCCGGGAAACGGCTGTCCCAGTCGAAGCGCGCGATCACGTGCCAGTGCAGGTGCGGCACCACGTTGCCGAGGCTGGCCAGGTTGATCTTGGCGGGCGCCAGCGCCTCGCGCAGCACGCGTTCGACGGCGCCCACCGCGCCCATCAGCGCGGCCTGCTCGGCCAGCGACAGGTCGCTCCATTCGGCCACGTGCGCGCGCCAGACGACGCGGTAGAACGCCGGGAAGGCCGCGTCCTCGGCGCGGATCACGCGCCACTGCGCCGACTGGAACACGAGCACCCCGCCGGCCTCGCGGCACAGCTCGCAGGACGATCGGTACGAAGGCGACGGCAGCGGCTGGAAGACGGGCATCGGAGCGGGATGGGAAGTGTCGTGGACGGGCCGGCCCCATGGCGAGCCGGCCGCGCGATGCGTTATTGTGTGGCAGCCCGCGTGCGCCGCGCATGCCGGACAACCCTTCGAATCACCATTCCGTCACGACGCCGGAACCTCCATCAAGATGACGTTGCAACGCCGCTCCCTGCTCGCGCTCGCCGCGGGCGCCATCGGCCCGTCGGCCGCCGTCCTGGCCTCCGGCGCCCGCGCCGCCGAAGCCTACCCTGACCACCCGTTGCGGTGGATCGTGGCCTACCCCGCCGCCGGCGGCTCCGACTTCCTCGCCCGCCAGCTCGCGCCGCAGATGGGCAAGCAGATGGGCCAGACCATCGTCGTCGACAACCGCCCCGGCGCAGCCGGCATCATCGGCACCGAGGCCGCATCCAAGGCGCCGGGCGACGGCTACACGCTGCTGACGGGCGACAACGGCGCGATGGTGTTCCACACCGCGCTCTACAAGTCGCTGCCCTACAACCCGGCCGACTTCGTGCCGCTCGGCTTCATGGCCAGCTTCCCGCTGATCCTGGCCGTCAACCCGTCGGCCGGCTTCACGAGCGCCGCGCAGTTCCTGGACGCGGTCAAGCGCAACCCCGGCAAGTACAGCTACGCCTCGCCGGGCGCCGGCAGCCCGCACCACCTCGCGATGGAACTGCTCAAGCAGCGCACCGGCAGCTTCCTCGTCCACGTGCCCTACCGCGGCACCGCGCCCGCGATGCAGGACGTCATGAGCGGCCAGGTGCCCGTCATGGTGATCGACACCGCCGCCGGCCTCGCGCAGATCCGCGGCGGCAAGCTCAAGGCACTGGCGGTGATGTCGCGCCACCGCATCCCGCAGCTGCCCGACGTCCCCACGCTGTCCGAGGCGGGCGGCCCCGCGCTGAAGGACTTCGAGGCCGACGCCTGGCAAGGCCTGTTCGCGCCCAAGGGCACGCC
>DASQCX010000057.1:0-1785 GCA_035634455.1 Burkholderiaceae bacterium | reverse complement strand
ACAGCGCGAACGCGAGCGCCGCGTCCACCTCCTCCGACATCGCGCGAGCGTGATCGAGCACGCCCTGGCCGAACTCGGTGATGACCAGCTTGCGCGTGGTGCGCTGCAGCAGCCGCTCGCCCAGGCGCTTCTCGAGCGCGGCGATGCGGCGCGACACCGTCGATTTCGGCAGCTGCACGCGCTCGGCGGCGCGGCTGAAGCTGCCGGACTCGGCCACGCGGGCGAACAGCAGCAGGTCGTCGGCGTCGGGGCTCATCCGCGCATTGTGCTCGGTGCGGCGCGTGGCCGCGGCCGGGTGGATGGTCCGGCCAGCGCGGCCTCCGCCAGCGGCTAGACGGTGTCCGTCGCCACGGCCTTGAGCCGCTTGCGCAGCCAGGCGTGGGCCGCGTCCTGCGCGTTGTGGCGGTTCCACTGCATCACGAGCTGCAGCGGCGGGATCTCGAACGGCGGCTCCAGCACGCGCACCGGCAGCACCCGCGCGTACATGCGCGCCAGCCGGGCGTGCACGGTCGCGATGCGCTGCGTGCCCACGACCAGCGGCGGCAGCGCGTTGAACGAGCTGGCCACGACCACGACGTTGCGGTCGACGCCGTGCGCGGCGAAGAACCAGCTCTCGAAGGTCGGCACGCGCAGGTCGCCGAACTGCGCGGCGACGTGGCGCGACGCCATGTACTGCTCGAAGCTCAGCTTGCCGCCCTGCAGGTGGAACCCGGTCCAGACCACGCACAGGTAGCTCTCCGTGAGCAGGTCCTCTTGTGGATGGTCGGGGCTGGCGTTGCGCGCAGGGTAGATCGCCAGGTCGATGTCGCCGTGGGCCAGCCGCTCGAGGTTGCGGTCGCCCAGGCCGACGATGTCGATCGAGATGCCGGGCGCCTCCGTCTCCAGCACCTGGGCCAGCGGGGTCAGGAGCACGGTGGTCGCGTAGTCGGACGCATTGAACACGAAGCGGCGCTGGGTGCTGGCCGGGTCGAACTCGGCCTTGGCCGACAGGGTGGCCTGCGAGCGCAGGATCAGGTCGCGCACCGGCTCGCGCAGGTTCTGCGCCAGCGGCGTGAGCTCCATGCGGCGGCCGACCTGAACGAGGAGCTCGTCGCCGAACTGCTCACGCAGGCGCCCGAGGGCGCTGCTGGTGGCGGACGCCCCGAGGTTCAGGCGTTCGGCCGCCCGCGTGATGCTGCGCGTCTCCAGCAGGGCATCGAGCGCGACGAACAGGTTGAGGTCGAAATGGCCGAGCCGCATGGCGCCATTCTGCGACCGACCTTTCGATGGCATCAATAGCTGGGTACGAAAAGATTTGATTTTCCGAACGGCTCAGCCTGCCTACGATCCGCCCCGGATCACAAGAACGACGACGAGTCGGAGACAACATGACCGAATCCTTCACCAGCGCCATCGGCCCGCTGCGCGCCCACCATTTCGGCATCAGCGTTCCCGACCTGGAGGCGGCCGTCGCCTGGTACCAGCGCATGCTCGGCTTCTCGCTCGAGGAGCGCCTGTTCATCGAGAAGATCCCGGCGCACATCGCCTTCGTCAAGCGCGGCGACTTCCGCATCGAGATCTTCCAGGTCGAGGGCGCCGCGCCGCTGCCCGACGACCGCCGCACGCCCAACCTCGACCTGAAGACGCACGGCAACAAGCACATGTGCTTCGAGGTGCCGGACGTGCCCGCCGCCGTCGCCGCGCTGCGCGCGGCGCTCGTCGCGCTCAACGACGACAAGGACTACGCCGCCGACGCCATGACCGCGATCCAGTTCGTGCCGCGCTACGAGGTCTCCGCCGACCTCG
>DASQCX010000056.1:0-12220 GCA_035634455.1 Burkholderiaceae bacterium | reverse complement strand
TCGCCGCCTGGCGCACCGCGGGGCTGGAGATGTCGCTCAACATCAACGTGTCCACGCGCGACCTGATCCAGCAGGACCTCCCCGCGCTGGTGCGCGCCCAGCTGCTCGCCGAGGGCGTGGCCGCGCGCCACCTGTGCCTGGAGGTGACCGAGAGCGCGATCATGGAGGACCCGGCGCACGCGCTCGCCTCGCTGCAGGCGCTGCACGACATGGGCGTGCAGCTGTCGATCGACGACTTCGGCACCGGCTACTCGTCGCTCGCGTACCTGAAGAAGCTGCCGGTGCAGGAGCTCAAGATCGACCGCTCGTTCGTGATGAACCTGGACGCCGACGACAACGACCTCAACATCGTGCGCTCGACGATCGTCATGGCCCACCACATGGGCCTGACGGTGGTCGCCGAGGGCGTCGAGACGGAGTCGGTGGCCGCCAAGCTCCGGATGCTGGGCTGCGACGGCGCGCAGGGCTACCTGTTCGGCCGGCCGCTGGCCGCCGACGAATTCCGCGCCTGGGCGGTCGCGGCGCACGCGGCCAACCCGCCGCGGCGGCCGGGCGACGCGCCGGCGGCCGGCGTGTTCGCGGCGCTGCCGGCGCCGCTCTGAGCCGCGCGCCGTCCGACGCAGTCATGTGTGCGCTTTTTGCACGAACCACCCGCGAATAGCGAGATCCGATCGCCGCGGCATTGACACGCCCCCGCCTCAACTGCAATCCTTTGCCCTAGAAGCGAGGGAAAAGAGAACAAGATGAAGCTGGGGACATCTGGCGCCACGCCACCTGCCCGGGCGCCCGCGTCCTTCCGATCGCTGGCGCGCGGGGACGCGGAGCCGCCGGACGTCGCCCGTCCGCGGGAGGATCCGTACGCCATCCTGGCGGTGCGCGCGCTGGCCGTGCTCGTGGGCTTCGTGGGGGCGCTGCTGCTGTTGCTGGCGGCCGTCCAGCGCAGCACCGGCCCGCTGACCGTGCTGGCGCAGTCGCGCGCGCTCATGGGCGCCTGCCTGTTCGGCGGTGGCGCGGGCGCCTGGCTGCTGTCGCGCCGCGGCTGGAGCCGCGCGTCGGCCACCGCGTCACTGACCATCGCGCTGTTCGCGCTGATGCTGCACGCCTGGCGTTCCGGGCTCGGCACTCATTCCATCGCGCTGGGCGGCATGGTGCTGCTGGTGGCGGTCGCGGGCATCCTGATCAACCTGCCCACGGCGATCGCGCTGGGTGTCGTCGACGCCTTGCTGATCGCCGGCCTCGAGGTCGCGGAGCGCCGCGGCATCCTTTCGCCGATGGCGGCCAATGCCAGCCTCGTGTCCGAATCGCGCGCGCTGTCGTTCGCGATGCTGACGGTGGCGGGCCTGGTCACGGCGTGGATCGTGCGCCGCGAGCTGGTGGGCAGCGTGCTGCGCGCGCGCGAGCAGGAGCGGCGCCTGGGCCGGCTGCTGCGCCTGGGCAGCGACTTCACCTGGGAGATGGACAAGCGCGGCTTCCTCACCTACCTGTCGCCGTCGTTCGAGATGCACACGCGGCACACGGTGGCCGAGTTCATGGAGCTCGCCAAGCCGGGCGGCCCCAGCGTCGTCCGGGACGCGCAGTGGGACCTGCTGATGGACGACATGAAGGCGCGCCGGCCGTACCGCGATCGCGTCATCCAGTTCGTCACGGCCGGCGGCGAGGACCTGTTCATCTGCGGCAGCGGCGAGCCGCTGTTCGACGCCGGCGGCCGCCACACGGGCTGGTGGGGCGTCAGCCGCAACGCCACCAGCGAGGTGCTGGCGCAGCGCGGCCTGCTGCGCTCGCAGACCATGCTCGACCGCCTGTTCCGCCTCAGCCCCGACGCCGTGTGCGTGGCCAGCATGCGCGACGGCCGCGTGCTGCTCGCCAACCCGGCCTTCCTGCAGTTCGTGGGGTTAGCCGAGGCGCACGTGATGGGCCGCAACGGCGTCGAGCTGGGCTTCTGGCGCGACACCGCGCCGATGCTGGCGCTGGGCCAGGCGATCGCGGCGCAGGGCTGGGTGCGCGACTTCCGGTCGGTGGCCTGGTCCGCCGACGGCCTGCAGCACTTCGTCCTCATCACCGCCGCCGCCTTCGACTGGGACGGCGAGCCCGTGGCGGTGATGACCACGCGCGACGTCACCGAGACCGAGCGCGCCAAGCAGGAGGGCGATGCGATCCTCGACAACGCCGTCGTCGGCGTGTGCCTGGTGCGCAACCACCGGCTCGAGCGCGTCAACCCGCAGCTCGAGCGCATGCTGGGCCTGCCGCTGGGCTCGCTGGTGGGCAAGCCCACCGAGGTGCTGTTCCCCAGCAGCGACAAGTTCAAGGAGTTCGTCGCGGTCTACGAGACGCCGCAGGCGCACGGCGACACGATCGACATCGAGCGCCGCGTTCCCCGCGCCGACGGCACCAAGCTGCTGCTGCGCATGCGCGGCCGCGCCGTCGACCCGAAGCGGCGCCAGGAGACCGGCACCATCTGGGTCGTCGAGGACATCACCGACCGCCGCCGCGCCGAGCTCGAGCTGGCCGACGCCAAGCGCGACGCCGAGGCCGCCAGCCGCGCCAAGAGCAGCTTCCTCGCGACGATGAGCCACGAGATCCGCACGCCGCTCAGCGGGGTGCTGGGGCTGGCGCGGCTGCTGCAGGACCAGGCGCTGTCGCAGGAGCGGCGCCAGTCCTACCTCGCGCACCTGGTCGACGCGGCCGAGCTGCTCAACGGCATCGTGTCGGACGTGCTGGACCTGTCCAAGATCGAGGCCGGGCACCTGCAGGTCGAGCACATCCCGTTCGACCTGCACGCCGTCGTCTGGAGCGCGTTCCGCACGTTCTCGCCGATCGGCCAGGAGCGCGGCCTGGAGATGAGCTGCCACGTGGCGCTCGACACCCCGCGCGAGGTGCTGGGCGACCCGGTGCGGGTGCGGCAGGTGCTGGCCAACTACCTGTCCAACGCACTGAAGTTCACCAGCCGCGGCCGCATCCACGTGCACCTGTTCCGGCGCACGGTGGACCTCGCGCGCATCGAGGTCAGCGACACCGGCATCGGCGTCAGCCCCGAGCTGCGCGCCACGCTGTTCCAGCCCTTCACGCAGGCCGACAGCTCCACCACGCGGCGCTTCGGCGGCAGCGGGCTGGGGCTGTCGATCTGCCGCGAGCTGGCCGCGCTGATGGGCGGCGACGTCGGCCTCGACAGCGACGGCCGCAGCGGCACCTGCGCCTGGGTCGACCTGCCCCTGGTGACGGCCGCCAGGGACGACTTCGTCACCGTCGCCAGCCCGCTGGCCGAGGCGCCGCAGCACCCGCTGCGCGGCATGTGCGTGCTGCTGGCCGAGGACAACGCGGTCAACCGGCTGATCGTCGGCACGATGCTGACGCGCCTGGGCGCCCAGGTGATCGAGGCCGCCAACGGCAGCGAGGCGATCGCGCAGGCGTCCCACGCGCCCGCCGCGGTGCACGCGATCCTGATGGACCTGCACATGCCCGAGGTCGACGGCCTGGAGGCCACGCGCCGCCTGCGCGCGCAGCCCGCCACCGCCCACCTGCCCATCATCGCGCTGACCGCCGCGGTGCTGGACGCCGAGCGCGCGCAGGCTCACGCGGCGGGCATGAACGGCTTCGTCTCCAAGCCCACCGGCGAGCGCGAGCTGCTGCGCGCGCTGCGGGCCTACCTGCCCGGCGGCGGCGCGGCGCTGCGGTTCAGCCTCGACTAGGAAGCTGCGTCAGCGCCTGAGCACCTTGGCCACCGCCGGCGCGCGCAGGCGGCCGGAGACGGGCATGTCGGCGCCGAGCAGCGGGCGCAGGTAGGCCAAGAAGGCGGGCGTGACGTCGTTGCCCGCGGGGGCGATCAGCGCGTCCTCCATCGTGCGCGTCTTCGCGGCGACGGCCTCCAGCGGCTGCAGCACGTAGTCGACGGCATAGTCGCCGACGCGGCGGATGGCGACGGAGCCGTCGCGCTCGCCCCACATCGCGAACTGCACGGCCTTCTCCGCGACCTCGCGCGCCTCGCGCTGGTCGATGTCGGACACGCAGCCGAGGAACGAGCGCTGCAGGTAGCCGAAGGTGTCGCCGCGCACGCGCTTGATCTTGAGCTTGTCCTTGATCTGGTCGCACAGCAGGTCGGCCAGCGCGCCGGTGCCCGACAGCTGCACGTTGCCGTGGGCGTCGCGTTCGACGCTCTTGGCGAGCTTCTCGGCGATGGTGGCGCCGGTCTCGTCGTGGATGCCTTCGGAGACGGCGATCACGCAGCGGCCGTGCTTCTCGTACACGGCCTTGACGTCGGCCAGGAAGCTCTCGACCTTGAACGTGCGCTCGGGCAGGTAGACCAGATGCGGGCCGTCGCCCGGAAAGCGCCGCGCCAGCGCCGCCGCGGCCGTGAGGAAGCCGGCGTGGCGCCCCATGACGACGCCGACGTAGACGCCCGGCAGCGCGGCGTTGTCGAGGTTCGCGCCCGCGAACGCCTGGGCGACGAAGCGCGCGGCCGACGGGAAGCCGGGCGTGTGGTCGTTGCCCATCAGGTCGTTGTCGATCGTCTTGGGGATGTGCACGCAGCGCAGCGGATGGCCGGCCTTGCGTGCCTCGTCGGCGACGATGCGCACCGTGTCGGACGAGTCGTTGCCGCCGATGTAGAAGAAGTGGCCGATGCCGTGCGCCTGCAGCACTGCCAGGATGCGCTGGCAGTAGGCGAGGTCGGGCTTGTCGCGCGTGGAGCCGAGCGCCGACGCCGGCGTGGCGGCGACCTGCTCGAGGTTGGCCAGCGTCTCCTGCGTGAGGTCGACCAGCTCCTCGTCGACGATGCCGCGCACGCCGTGCCGCGCGCCGTACACGCGTTCGACCTGCGCGAAGCGCCGCGCCTCGAGCACGACGCCCACCAGCGACTGGTTGATGACCGCGGTGGGCCCGCCGCCTTGCGCGACGAGGATCTTGATCGAGCTCATGGGCACGCTCCGGCTGTGACTGCGAAGACGATCTTACGACCTACGGCGCCGCCGCACGGCCGGCTCAAGAGAAGTTCGAGGGAGCGCTGGAGCCGGCTTTGCCGGGCCAGTCGCGGCCGGCCCCTCGGGGGCAGCGAGCGCTAGCGAGCGTGGGGCTGTCCATTTCTGTGGATGTCGTGCGTCGCGAACGGGTCGTCGCCTTCCGGGCGCTCCAGCCAGTGCGGGTGCTCGAGCGTGCGCCGGATGTCGGCCAGGCCGCTCTGCCAGTGGCTGCGCATCGTGGGGGCGCCGAACTCGTAGTCCTTGGACAGGCCGTCCCACTCCTTGCCCTGGTAGATCAGCTGGATCACGCTGACGCTGCGCGCCGTGGCCTGCTGCGCGGCGGCGCGGCAGGCCGGGTTGCGGTCGCGCACCTCCTGCGGGATCAGCTCCAGCAGCTCGCGCAGCATGCGGCGCTGGCGCTGCTCCTGCGCCTGGATGTTGGTGATGGCGCGCGTGCGGCTCGAGTACTGGATGTCCTTGACGCGTTCCTGCGCGTCGATCACGTTGGTGGGCAGCTCGCCGCGCGCGCTCCACAGGTCGACCTGGAAGGCGAGCGTGTCGCGCCGCGGGTGGTCGTCCAGCACCTGCGCGAGCGGCGTGTTGGAGACGAGGCCGCCGTCCCAGTAGTAGTGCACCGGCCGCGGCGCGCCGCTGGCGCGTGCGGCTTCCAGCGGGCCGGGATCCTCGATGGCGACGGCCGGGAAGCCCGGCGGCAGCGCGCCGGAGGCCATGATGTGCTCGGCGCGGATGCGCCTGCGCCAGCGGCCGTGCTGGTTGTCGAACACCTCGAAGTTGCCCGTGGCGACGTTGACCGCCGAGACGGTCAGGCGCATTTCGCCCGCGTTGATGCGGTCGAAGTCGACCAGGCGCTCCAGCGTCGCCTTGAGCGGCGCGGTGTCGTAGAAGCTGGCGGCGTCCGGCGGCTGCGAACCGATGAAGGCGGTGGCGGGCCGCGGCGTGAAGAAGCCGCGCTGGCCCTCGGTGAGCGCGCGCCAGGCGCTCCAGTTGTTCCACAGCTGGCGCCGCCAGCCGTCGGTGGGCTCGACGAGGGCGTCGAGGAAGGAGAACGCGTCCGGCCACACGGCCGGCTGCGAGACGGTGTTCCAGAACTGGTGCAGCCGGGTGATGCGGTGCGCCGGCTCGTTGCCGGCGATGATGGCCGCGTTGATCGCGCCGATCGAGATGCCGGCCACCCAGTCGGGCTCGATGCCGGCGTCGGCCAGGCCTTCCATCACGCCGGCCTGGTAGGCGCCGAGTGCGCCGCCGCCCTGCAGGACGAGGGCGATGGTGTCGAAGGGCGGTCGTTCGAGCGGCATGGCGGTCAGCGGGAGTCTCGCGGGAACCGCAGCTTATCGGTTTCATGTTGCAGAGCGCTGAAGGCGGCCATTTCCGGCGGGCGCTGGTCTAATGGCGGCATGCGCCAACACCCCCCCGCCCACCTGGCGGCCGACCTCGCGGCCCGCGGCATCTCGGACGTCGAATGCCTGTTTCCCGACATCTCCGGCTACCCGCGCGGCAAGCTGATGCCGGCGTCCGCGTTCGCGAGCGGCGCCGAGCTGCGCATCGCGCAGGCGATCCCGATGCAGTGCGTGACGGGCGACTACTCGTACGACCCGATCTTCCCCGACCAGGATCCCGACGTCGTGCTGGTGCCCGACTACACCGCCGTCCGCCCGGTGCCCTGGGCCGGCGTGCCGCGCGCGCTCGCCATCCACGACTGCTTCGAGCTCTCCGGCGAGCCGTGCCAGTTCGCGCCGCGCAGCATCCTGAAGGACGTGATGGCGCGCTACGAGCGCCACGGCCTGCGCGCCGTCGTCGCGCCCGAGATCGAGTTCTACCTGACCGCGCCCAACGACGACCCGGCCCAGCCGCTGCGCGCGCCCGCGCTGCGCGGCGGCCGCGCCGAGGTCGGCCAGTCGGCGTTCAGCCTGAACACGCTCAACGAGCACGCCGCGTTCTGGGACGAGTTCCGCGCGGCGCTCGAGACGCTGGGCGTGCGCGCCGACACCTGGATCCACGAGGTCGGCCTGACGCAGTTCGAGATCAACCTGCTGCACGACGACCCGCTCGTCGTCGCCGACCAGGCCTTCCTGTTCAAGTACGCCGCCAAGGAAGTGGCGCTCAAGCACGGCCTGAACGCGGTGTTCATGGCCAAGCCGATCGCGGGCCAGCCGGGCAGCTCGATGCACCTGCACCAGAGCGTGGTCGACGCCGACGGCCGCAACGTCTTCAGCAACCCCGACGGCGCCGAGAGCCCGCTGTTCCGCCAGTACATCGCCGGCCTGCAGGCCAACCTGCCCAGCCTGATGCTGCTGTTCGCGCCGTTCGTGAACTCGTACCGGCGCTTCGTCAAGCAGAGCCAGGCGCCGGTCAACTTCCACTGGGGCCACGACAACCGCACCGCCGGGCTGCGCATCCCGCGCAGCGGCCCGGCCGCGCGCCGCGTCGAGAACCGCGTGGCGGGCGCGGACGCGAACCCGTACCTCGTCATCGCCGCGACGCTGGCTGCCGGCCTCGACGGCATCGAGCGCGCGCTGCCGCCCACCGAGCCGATGGACGACAGCGCCTACGAGCAGGCGCACACGCTGCCGCGGTCGCTGGTCGCGGCGATCGAGTCCTTCGCCGCCGACGGCGTCGCCACGCGCCTGTTCGGCGAGCGCTTCGTGCGCGCCTATGCGTCGACCAAGGAGGTCGAGTACGAGAGCTGGCTCGCCGAGATCGGCGCGTGGGAGCGGCGTTTCCTGGTGCCGCAGGCATGAGCGCCCGCCCGGCCGCTCCGAAGGGCGCTCGCGCCGCAGCGCGCGGCGCGGAGGCTTCCTGATGCTGCACGAGGTCGCCGTCATCGGCGCGGGCCCCGCGGGCCTGATGGCCGCCGACGCGCTGCAGGCCGCCGGCGCGCAGGTGCACGTGTTCGACGCGATGCCGTCCGTCGGCCGCAAGTTCCTGCTCGCGGGCATCGGCGGCCTGAACCTGACGCACTCCGAGGCGATGCCCGGCTTCCTCGCGCGCTACGCGGAGCGCGCGTCCGCGCTGGCGCCGCATCTGGCCGCGTTCGGCCCCGACGCCGTGCGCGCGTGGGCCGGCGGCCTCGGCATCGAGACCTTCGTCGGCACGTCCGGCCGCGTCTTCCCCAAGGACATGAAGGCCGCGCCGCTGCTGCGCGCCTGGCTGCACCGCTTGCGCACCGGCGGCGAGGGCCGGCCGCCGGTGCAGTTCCACATGCGCCATCGCTGGCTCGGCTGGGCAGGCGACGGCGCGACGCTGCGCCTGGCGAACGCCGACGGCGAACTGGCGTTTGCAGCGGACGCCGCGGTGCTCGCGCTCGGCGGCGCGAGCTGGCCGAAGCTGGGCTCCGACGCCGCCTGGGTGCCGCTGCTGGCGGCGCGCGGCGTCGACGTCGCGTCGCTGCGCGCGAGCAACTGCGGCTTCGACGTCGCGCCCACCGGCCCCGATCGCGCGGGCTGGAGCGCGCACCTGCGCGAGCGCTTCGCCGGCGAGCCGGTCAAGCCGGTGGCGATCGCGGCGCCCGACGCGGCCGGCGTCGTGCACCGGCAGCAGGGCGAGTTCGTCGTCACCGGCACGGGCGTCGAGGGCAGCCTCGTCTACGCGTTCTCCGCCGGACTGCGCGAGCAGATCGCCGCGCGCGGCGAGGCCGCGCTGACGCTGGACCTGCTGCCGCAGCACACACCCGACCAGGTATTGGCCGAGACGCGCCGGCCGCGCGGCGCGCGCAGCCTGTCCACGCACTTGAAGAGCCGGCTGCACCTGCAGGGCGTGAAGATGGGCCTGCTGCACGAGCTGTTGACGCCCGCGCAGATGAACGATCCCGACGCGCTCGCCGGCTTCATCAAGGCGCTGCCGCTGCGGCTGGCGGCTCCGCGGCCCATCGCCGAGGCCATCTCGAGCGCCGGCGGCGTGCGCTTCGAGGCGCTGGACGCGGCGCTGATGGCGCGCGCGTCGCCGGGCCTGTTCGTCGCCGGCGAGATGCTGGACTGGGAGGCGCCGACCGGCGGCTACCTGCTCACGGCCTGCCTGGCCACCGGCCGCGCGGCGGGACTGGGCGCCGCCGCCTGGTTGGGAAGCCGCTGACCTGCCCCGCTACCATTGACCCTTCGAAAGCCGCCGTGTCCCGTGCCCGCATGCCCGCGCGATCCCCGTCCCGCCGTCGTCCCCGTCCCGAAGCCGTGATCGCCGCCGAGCTGCCCGCGGCCGGGTCCGCCGACATCAAGGCCCCCGGCGCGCTGCTGCTGGCGCTCGAGGGCCGCGCGCCCTGGGAGTTCGCTGCGAGCCTCGCCGCCACGCCGTTCCTGCGCCGGCTGCCGCGCGGCGACGGCCATCGCGTGCTGGTGCTGCCGGGCCTGGCCGCCAACGACCTCACCACGCTGCCGATGCGCACCTTCCTGCGCGACCGCGGCTACGACGCGCTGCCGTGGGAGCAGGGCCTGAACCTCGGCCCGCGTCCGGGCGTGCTGGAGGCGTTGCGGGAACGCGTGCAGACGTTGCACCGCGTCGATGCGGCGCCCGTCAGCCTGGTCGGCTGGAGCCTGGGCGGCGTCTATGCACGCGAGCTGGCCAAGGAGATGCCGGAGTCGGTGCGCTGCGTGATCACGCTCGGCTCGCCGTTCGCCGGCCCGCCGCAGGCCACCAACGCGTGGTGGCTGTTCGAGCGCGTCAGCGGCCATCCGGAGCCCGACGCCGCGATGCAGGCCGCGCTGCGCGAGGCGCCGCCGGTGCCCACGACGTCGATCTATTCGCGCACCGACGGCATCGTCGCCTGGCAGTGCAGCCTGAACCCGCCGGGGCCGCGGGCCGAGAACATCGAGGTCCATGCGAGCCACATCGGCCTGGGCCTGAACCCGCTCGCGATGGTGGCCATCGCCGATCGCCTGGCGCAGGACCCGGCGCGCTGGAAGCCGTTCGACGCGAGCGGCCTGCGCGGCCTGCTGTTCAAGACCGGGCCATGAAGGTCCGCGCCAACGGCCTGTCCCTCGAGTTGGACGACCAGGGCCCGCGCGACGCGCCGGTCGTGCTTTTGGTGATGGGCCTGGGCATGCAACTCACCGGCTGGCCCGAGGAGCTCGTCGAACTGCTGGTCGGCCACGGCTTTCGCGTCGTGCGCTTCGACAACCGCGACGCCGGCCTGAGCGACGGCTTCGACCACGCCGGCGTGCCCAGCATCCCGCTGAACGCGCTGCGCCACGCGCTGCGGCTGCCGGTGCGCTCGCCGTACGCGCTCCAGGACATGGCCGCCGACGCCGTCGGCGTGCTGGACGCGCTGGGCGTCGCGCGGGCCCACGTCGTCGGCGCGTCGCTGGGCGGCATGATCTGCCAGCACCTCGCGGCGCGCTGGGCGGAGCGCGTGTCCAGCCTGTCGCTGATCATGACCACCAGCGGGTCGCGCCGCCTGCCGGGCCCGACGCTGCAGGCGCGGCGCGTGCTGCTGTCGCGCCCCGCGGACAGCCGCACCGAGACGCTGATCGCCCACTCCATCCGCGTGTTCACGACGATCGGCAGCCCGGCCTTCCGCCCGGCGCCGGACGACCTGCGCGCGCGCGTCGCGGCCAGCGTCACGCGCGCGTCGCGCCCCGCGGGGACGGCGCGCCAGCTGCTGGCCATCGCGGCCGACGGCGACCGCACGCCGCTGCTGGCGCGCATCCAGGCGCCGACGCAGGTGATCCACGGCGTCGTCGACCCGCTGGTGCCGGTGGCCAACGGCCGCGACCTGGTGCGGCGCATCCCCGGCGCGCTCGGCGACTTCATCGACGGCATGGGCCACGACCTGCCGCAGCAATTGCTTGCCCGCATCGCGCAGGGCATCGCACGCAACGCGCGGCGCGCAAGCTGAACGCCGACTTGTTACACCGCGCGGGCGCCGACCTGGTGCGGGCACGCGGCTTGGCGCGGCCGAGGACGCCTCGTCCGGCGGGTGATGGCTTCCATTCCACGTCGAAGTGAGCGCGGGCCGACGCCGAAGCGCAAAGCCCTGACGGACGAACGCGTCGCGCGCCGCCAACGCTCGCGCGGACCGGCGGCCAGCGCGCACCAGGATGATGCGGCGGACGCGCCTGTCGCGGTGTTCGCGGCCTCGCCGAACGACGTCCGGCGGGCCGGACGTGGCCAATCCCGTCTGATCAAGTTAGGGGGCCACCCACGTGCCGGACCGGCGCCGGGCCGAAGCCCAAAGGAAAAGGGCCGATCGGTCGCCCGATCGGCCCTGGCCTTGCCGCGGGCGCGACCCGAGGATCGCGCCGCGCTGTCCGAGGCTTTTTACTGAGCCGTCACCGACACGTCGTCCAGGACGAACGAGGTCTGCAGCGACGAGTCTTCCGTGCCCGTGAACTTCAGCGTGATCGTCTTGCCGATGAAGCTGTTCAGGCTGATCGTCTTGAGCACGTAGCCGGACGCCGCGTTGAGGTTGGAGTACGTCGCCAGCGTGGTCGCCGTGCCGCCGCTCGGGGTGGCGGTGACGGTCAGCTTGTCGTACGCGGTCGTCGTCGTCGTCTCGGCGGTGTCGATGTGCAGGTAGAACGTCAGGCTCGCGGACGTCTTGCCGGCCGGGATCGTGATCGACTGCGACGCGCTGTCGGTGTGCGACGAGCCGTAGCCGTCGAGCCAGATGAAGCCCGTGCCGCTGTGCGCCGTCTCGCCCGAGCAGGTCGAGTTCGTGCAGCCGACGCCGGACGTGACCGTCCAGCTGGTGGTGCCGGACTCGAAGCCGGGGTTGGCGACCAGGTTGGACGGCGGCGGGGGCGGCGGGGTCGTCGTCGACACGGTGACCGACGCGGTGTGCGACGCCGAGTTGGCGTTGCTGTCCGTCACGGTCTCCGTCACGGAGTACGTGCCGGCGGCGGCGTACGTGTGCGACGGGTTCTGCGCCGTCGAGGTGCCGCTGTCGCCGAAGTTCCACGAGCGCGACGTGATCGTGCCGCCGGTGTCGGTGGACGTGTCGACGAACGAGACCGTCAGGCCGGAGACCGTGTCGGTGAAGTTGGCGCTGGGGCCGGCCGGCGGCGGCGGCGGGGGCGGCGTGGGGGTGCCACCGAGGCTGGCCGACAGGGCGGCGATCTGCACCGAGCCATAGCCCGAAGCGTAGTCCCAGCCGGTGGCCGCGGCGTAGCCTTGGTTGCCCGAGGTCACGTCATGGAACCAGCTCGGGTTCGCGGCGGCGCCTTGGTAGATCGTCTGCGCCGGGAAGGGCAGCGTGTTGTTGTTGGCCGACTGGATCCGCGCGTAGAAGCCCGCGAACAGCGGCGCCGAGAGGCTGGTGC
>DASQCX010000055.1:0-5843 GCA_035634455.1 Burkholderiaceae bacterium | reverse complement strand
TGCCGCGGGGAACCCTGCGCGCCCGGCACGCCGGTGGCGGTCGCGCGAATCCCGGCATAACGAGTCGCTGCAGCGATCGTGCCGGGCGGCGGTCAACCGGGCTTGCTCGCCGCGTAAAGTTTGGTGAACGGGATGCGTCATCCGTCGAATGAACGGACCGCCGCGCGTGCGATACGCTCGACGCTTTCGACTCGCTCTTCGCCGATGGCCTGGCATGCCCGCCTGAACCTGGACTACCGCGCCGACCCGGCCACCGGCGGCACGCGCCTGGACTTCCGCCACGACGGTCCGCTGCGCATCCTCAAGAGCCTGTTCCCCGAAGGCCCCGCCGTCTGCCACAGCGTGATCGTGCATCCGCCGGGCGGCATCGTCGGCGGCGACACGCTGGAGCTCGCGCTGTCCGTCGACGGCGGCGCCCACGCCCTCGTCACCACGCCCGGCGCGACGCGCTTCTACCGCAGCGGCGGCGAGCGCGCGCTGCAATCCGTAGCCGCGCGCGTCGCGCCCGGCGCCCGGCTCGAATGGCTGCCATTGGAGACGCTGGTGCACTCCGGCGCGCACGCCGACAACCGCATGCGCTTCGAACTCCAACCCGGCGCCGAGATGTTCGGCTGGGACGTCGTCGCCCTCGGGCTGCCGGCCGCCGACGCCCCCTTCGTCGCCGGCGACTACCGCCACGACATCGCCGCCGGCCCGCGCTGGCTCGAACGCGGCCGCACCGCCGCGAGCGACACGGCGCTGCTGGACGGCCCCTGCGGCTGGGCCGGCCACCGCGCGCTCGGCACGCTCTGGTTCGCCGCCGGATCGCCGCTGGCCGACGACCGCCGCGAACAGCTGCTGGAGACGGCCCGCGAGATCGCCGGCACCCACGCGCTGGCCGCGACCGCCGGCGCGACGGCGCCGCAGCCCGACGTCGTCGCGCTGCGCGTGCTGGCGCCACGCGTGGAGCCGGTGCAGGATCTGCTCGCGCGCACCTGGCGCGCGTGGCGGGCGCTCGCGTGGGCGCGTGACGCGTGCGCGCCGCGCGTGTGGCGCACCTAGACGGACATCAGCGTCCGTACCCCGTCCGACGCCATCGCCGCCCCGGCGCCGCTCGCCACGACCTCGCCGCGCTCCATCACGACGTAGGCGTCGGCCAGGTCGGCCGCGAAGTCGTAGTACTGCTCCACCAGCACGATGGCCATGGTCCCGCGGTCGGCGAGCCGGCGGATCACGCGGCCGATGTCCTTGATGACCGATGGCTGGATGCCCTCGGTGGGCTCGTCCAGGAGCAGCAGGCGCGGGCCGGGCGCGAGGGCGCGCGCGATCGCGAGCTGCTGCTGCTGGCCGCCGGACAGGTCGCCGCCGCGCCGGTGCTTCATCTGCGCCAGCACGGGGAACAGCTCGAACAGCTCGGCGGGCACATCGCTGCGCGCGGGCAGCGACGCCAGCCCCATGCGCAGGTTGTCCATCACCGTGAGCCGCCCGAAGATCTCGCGGCCCTGCGGCACGTAGCCGACGCCGCTGCGCACGCGCTCGTACGGCGGCTTGCCGGCCAGCTCGACGTCGTCCAGCCGGATCGTGCCGGTGCGCGCCGGCACCACGCCCATCAGGCTCTTGAGCAGCGTCGTCTTGCCCACGCCGTTGCGGCCCAGGACGACGGTGACCTCGCCGACCTTCGCCCGCAGCGCGACGTCGCGCAGGATGTGCGAGCCGCCGTAGTACTGGTTCAATCCCTCGACGTGCAGCATCTTCTAGCGTCCCAGGTACACGTCGATCACCTGCGGGTTGGCCTGCACCTCGGCCAGCGTGCCCTCGGCCAGCACCGATCCCTCGTGCAGCACCGTGACCTTGCGCCGGCCCTGCGTGAGCAGGTCGACGAACTTCATGTCGTGCTCGACGACCACCAGCGAATGCTTGCCGGCCAGCGACAGGAACAGCTCCGCGGTGCGCTCGGTCTCCTCGTCGGTCATGCCGGCCACGGGCTCGTCCAGCAGCAGCAGCACGGGCTCCTGCGCGAGCAGCATGCCGATCTCCAGCCACTGCTTCTGACCGTGCGACAGCAGGCCCGCGATGCGCTGCGCCTCGGGCAGCAGGTGCACGAGCTGCAGGATCTCGGCGATGCGCTCGCGCTGCGCGGGCGACAGCTTCGCGAACAGCGCCGCCGGCACGCCGCGGTCGTCGACGAGCGCGAGCTCCAGGTTCTCGAACACCGACAGCTCCTCGTAGACCGTCGGCTTCTGGAACTTGCGGCAGATGCCGGCCTTGACGATCTGCGGCTCGCGCAGCCGCAGCAGGTCGATGTTGGAGCCGAAGTGCGCGGCGCCGGAGTCGGGCCGCGTCTTGCCGGTGATGACGTCCATCATCGTCGTCTTGCCCGCGCCGTTGGGCCCGATGATGCAGCGCAGCTCGCCGACGTCGATCGCCAACGACAGCGCGTTCAGCGCCTTGAAGCCGTCGAAGCTGACGCTGATCTCGTCGAGGTACAGCGCGACGCCGTGCGCGAAGTCGGGCTGCAGCCCGTGCACGAGGCGGCCGAAGCTGGCACCGCCGGCCGGCGTCGCCGACGCCGACTGGCGGTGCCGCTCCAGCAGCGCGGCCCCGGCTTCCTGCAGCTCCGGCGTCATCCGCGCACCTCCACGCCCTTTTCCTTCATCAGTCGATCCTTGATCCCCATGATCCCGCGCGGCAGGAACAGCGTCACCGCGATGAACAGCGCGCCGAGGAAGTACAGCCAGAACTCGGGGAACGCCTGCGTGAACCAGCTCTTGGCGCCGTTGACGAAGAACGCGCCGACGATGGGCCCGACCAGCGTCCCGCGCCCGCCGACCGCGGCCCAGATCGCCATCTCGATGGACGCCGCCGGCGACATCTCGCTCGGGTTGATGATGCCCACCTGCGGCACGTACAGCGCGCCGGCGATGCCGCACATCACGGCCGACAGCACCCAGATCGACAGCTTGTACTTCAGCGGGTCGTAGCCGGTGAACATGACGCGGGTCTCGGCGTCGCGGATGGCCTGCAGCACGCGGCCGTACTTGCTGTTGACGATCGCGCGCGCCAGCAGGTAGAACCCGACCAGCGTGAGGCCGGTGACGACGAACAGCAGCATGCGCGTGGACGGCGCGGCGATCGGCGCGCCCAGGATGCGCTTGAAGTCGGTGAAGCCGTTGTTGCCGCCGAAGCCCGTCTCGTTGCGGAAGAACAGCAGCATGCCGGCGAAGGTCAGCGCCTGCGTGATGATCGAGAAGTACACGCCCTTGATGCGCGAGCGGAACGCGAACCAGCCGAACACGCCCGCGACCAGCGCGGGCACGGCGACGACGAGGATCGCCTGGAACGCGAAGGACGCGCTGCCGGCCCAGGTCCACGGCATCGTCTTCCAGTCGAGGAACACCATGAAGTCCGGCAGGTCGCTGCGGTAGTTGCCGTCATGGCCGATCTGGCGCATCAGGTACATGCCCATCGCGTAGCCGCCGAGCGCGAAGTACAGGCCGTGGCCGAGCGACAGGATGCCGGTGTAGCCCCAGATCAGGTCCATCGCCAGCGCGCACATCGCGTAGCACATGATCTTGGCCACCAGCGCGACGCCCCAGTCGCCCAGATGCAGCGGGCTGCCCGCGGGCAGCGCGAGGTTGAGCAGCGGCACGACGACGGCGATCAGCGCCAGCGCGACTATGACGACGGCCCAGCCGCGCGCGCCCAGCAGCAGGCCGCGCCGGGATTGCGGAAGCAGTTCCACGGGCGAGGTCGGCGTCACGCTTCGGCGCTCCGGCCCTTGAGGGCGAACAGGCCCTGCGGCCGCTTCTGGATGAAGACGACGATGAACACCAGCACGAAGATCTTGGCGAGCACCGCGCCGGCCACGCCTTCGAGCACCTTGTTCATCAGGCCCAGGCCCAGCGCCGCGAGCACGGTGCCGGCGAGCTGGCCGACGCCGCCCAGCACCACCACCATGAACGAGTCGACGATGTAGCTCTGGCCGAGGTCGGGCCCGACGTTGCCGACCTGGCTCAGCGCGCACCCCGCCATGCCGGCGATGCCCGCGCCGAGCGCGAAGGCCAGCGTGTCGATGCGCGCCGTGTCGATGCCGGTGCACGAGGCCATGCGCCGGTTCTGCGTGACGCCGCGCACGAACAGGCCCAGGCGCGTGCGGCTGATCAGCAGGGTCGTGGCCAGCAGCACGATCGCCGCGAACGCGATGATCGCGAGGCGGTTGTACGGCAGCACGAGGTTGCTCGCGACGGCGACGCCGCCCGACATCCACGCCGGGTTCTCCACCTCGACGTTCTGTGCGCCGAACAGCGAGCGCACGCCCTGCATCAGGACGAGGCTGATGCCCCAGGTCGCCAGCAGCGTCTCCAGCGGCCGGCCGTAGAGGAAGCGGATGACGCCGCGCTCCAGGATCGCGCCGACCAGCGCGGAGACGAGGAAGGACGCGGGGATCGCCAGCAGCACGTAGGCGTCGAACCAGCCCGGCGCGACGTGCCGGAACAGGTTCTGCACACCCCAGGTGGTATACGCGCCGATCATCATCAGCTCGCCGTGCGCCATGTTGATGACGCCCATCAGGCCGTACGTGATCGCCAGCCCGAGCGCCACCAGCAGCAGGATCGAGCCCAGGCTGACGCCGGTGAACAGCACGCCCAGGCGCTCGCCCCAGGCCAGGCGGCCGTCGACCTGCGCGACGGCCTGCGCGAGCGCCGCGCGCAGCTCGGGATCGCCCTCCGCATCGGGCGCGAGGCGCGCCTGCAGCAGCGCGCGCACGGCGGGCTCGCCACTGCCGGACAGCTGCTGGATCGCCTGCAGCCGCAGCGCGCGATCGGGCGACGCGATCTGCGCCGCGGCCCTGAGCCGGCCCAGGCGCGACTTCAGCGCCGCGTCGGCCTCCTTCGCGTACGCCTTGTCCACCAGCGGCAGCATCGCCGGCTCGATGTCGCCCTTGGCCAGGTCGTCGACCGCCGCGCGCCGCGTGACGAGCTCGGGCGACAGCAGGCGCAGCCCGCTCAGCGCGGACTCCAGCGCGCCGCGCATGCGGTTGTTGTTGCTGGCGTCCTCGGCGTCGTCCGGCAGCTTCGCGGGCCGGCCGGTGACGGCGTCGACGGCCTGGTCGTCATGGACGATGAACACGCCGGTCGCGCTCGTCTTGACCGCGTCGTCGAGCAGGGCCTGCGCGAACGTCGCCACGCCGGGGTCGCCGCGCGTGACGGCGTCCTGCAGCGCGGCGATGCGCGCGTCGTTGTCGCCGGTCGCGATCGCGCGCGCCTGCGCGGCGTCGAGCGCCCACGCGGGCGCGGCGATCATTCCGATGACCGCGGCCAGCGCGGCGACGGCATGACGGAGAACGAGCCGTCGCATCGCGTCCTCACTTCTTTTCAGGCTCGTCCTTCTTGCCCTTGTCCTCGGGGATGTACGGCGACCACGGCTGCGCCTTGATCGGGCCCGGCGTCTTCCACACGACGTTGAACTGGCCGTCCGGCTTGATCTCGCCGATGAACACCGGCTTGTGCAGGTGGTGGTTCTTCGGGTCCATCGTCGACATGAAGCCGCCCGGCGCCTTGAAGGTCTGGCCGGCCATCGCGGCGATCACCTTGTCGGTGTCGGTGGACTTGGCCTTCTCCACCGCCTGCGCCCACATGTGGATGCCGATGTAGGTGGCTTCCATCGGGTCGTTGGTCAGCGGCTTGTCCTTGCTGGCCAGGTTGGCCTTCTTCGCGTAGTCCGACCACTCCTTGATGAACGCCGTGTTGGTCGGGTTCTTGATCGACATGAAGTAGTTCCACGCCGCCAGGTGGCCCACCAGCGGCTTGGTGTCGACGCCGCGCAGTTCCTCCTCGCCGACCGAGAACGCCACCACCGGCACG
>DASQCX010000054.1:0-2386 GCA_035634455.1 Burkholderiaceae bacterium | reverse complement strand
TGACGGAAGCCGATGTCGCCCGCCTGCAGCAGTGCGTGAGCCAGGTGCTGATCGACGATCGCGTCGTCGACTACGCCGTGCGACTGACGCGCGCCACGCGCGGCGCCGTCGGCCTGGGCAACGGCGCGGGCTCGCGCGGCGCGATCGCGCTGGTGCGCGCGGCGCGCGCGGCGGCGCTGATCCAGGGCCGCGACTACGCGACGCCGGACGACGTCAAGCGCCAGGTGCTGCCGGCGCTGCGCCATCGCGTGGTGCTGTCGCCCGACGCGCAGCTCGAAGGCCGCGCCGTCGACGACGTGTTGCGCGAGATCATCACGCGCGTCGACGCGCCGCGCCTGTAAGCCGGACCGGGACGACACGTGGCCCGCCTGCTGCTGCCCACCCGGCGCACCGTCTACGCGGTGGCCGTGATCGCCGCCGGCACCGCCGTCGCGCTGCTGGTGGCGAAGTGGCGCGATTTCGCGGACCCGCACATCGCGCTGGCGGGCGGCGCACTGTTCGGCGTGCTGGCCGCCGTGTTCGCGGTCGATGTCGTGCTCACGGCGCTCGACCTGCGCCGCCAGCCGGTCGCGTTCGAGCGCCAGATGCCCAGCGCGTTCGCGCTCGGCCAGCCGCACGGACTGACGGTGACGCTCGCCCACGAAGGCCCGCGCCCGCTGCGCATCGAGCTGTTCGACCACGTGCCCGCCACGATGACGCAGCGCCTGCTGCCGGCCACGGTCGTGCTGCCCGCCGCCAGCAGGCTCGACGTCCGCTACGAGATCACGCCGACGCAGCGCGGCAAGGTCGTGTTCGAGCCGGCCGCGATCCGCGTGCGCTCGCGCCTGGGCCTGGCCGACCTGCAACTGCGCGTGGGCGAAGCGCAGTCCGTGCACGTCTACCCGAACTTCGCCGCGCTGGCGCGCTACGCCTGGCTGGCCGGCGACCGGCGGCTGGCCGAGATCGGCATCAAGACCTACGCCGCGCGCGGCGCCGGCACCGATTTCAAGCAGCTGGGCGAGTACGTGCCCGGCATGCCCACGCGCCACATCGACTGGAACGCGTCGCTGCGCCATCGCCGCCCGGTGGTGCGCGAGTTCCAGGACGACCGCGACCAGTCCGTCGTCTTCCTGCTGGATTGCGGCCGCCGCATGCGCGCTGACGAGGGGCCCCCGCCCGCGGAGTACCGCGGACAGCCCCCCGAGGGGGCGCGCGGCCTTGCTCCGGAGCGGCCGAGCGCGGCGGCCGCGAGAGGCTCCCGCATCGGCGGCAGCCACTTCGACCAGGCGCTCAACGCCGCGATGCTGCTGGCCTACGTCGCGCTCAAGGACGGCGACGCGGTGGGCGCGCTGACCTTCGGCCACGACGCGTCCGAGCAGCGCCACTTCGCGCCCGCCAAGGGCATGGCCGCGCTCAACACGCTGGTGGCGCGCCTGCACGACATCGAGCCCAGCCCCACGCACTCCGACTACCTGGCCGCCGCGCGCGACCTGATGCTGCGCGTCAAGCGCCGCTCGCTGGTGGTGGTGCTGACGAACTTCCGCGACGAGGACTGCGAGGAGCTCGAGGACGCGCTCCGGCTGATGCGCACGCGCCACCTCGTGCTGCTGGCCAGCCTGCGCGAGGGCGTCGTCGCCGAGATCGCGGCGCAGCCGCTGGACGAGCCGCAGGCCATCGTCGACGTCGCCGCCGCGCACTGGTTCCAGAACGCCCGTGCCGAGGCCTTCCGCCGGCTGGCGGGCCGCAACCAGCTGCTGGTCGACACCGAGCCGGAAAGGCTGGCGGCGGCGCTGGTCAACCGCTACCACGCGGTCAAGCGGGCGCGGCTGCTCTGAGGGCCGCGGGGCGACGGTCCCGAGAGGCCGCGCTCCAGTCCGGGAGCCGGGCGCCGCCTACAATTGGGGCAGCCCCCCGGCACGGCGCGCCCTGCGCCATTCCTTCGAGTCCGGGGTCTGCAAATCACTGCTGAACCCCTCCATGTCCGAACTCGCCAAGTCGTTTGAACCCGCCGCCATCGAAGCCCGCTGGGCGCCGCTGTGGGAAGAGAGCGGCGTCTACGAGCCGACGCTGGACACCGCCAAGCCGTCGTTCGCCATCCAGCTGCCGCCGCCCAACGTCACGGGCACGCTGCACATGGGCCACGCGTTCAACCAGACCATCATGGACTCGCTGACGCGCTACCACCGCATGCGCGGCTTCAACACGCTGTGGGTGCCGGGCACCGACCACGCGGGCATCGCCACGCAGATCGTGGTGGAGCGCCAGCTGCAGGACAAGGGCCAGTCGCGCCAGGAGCTGGGCCGCAAGAACTTCGTCGCGCGGGTGTGGGAGTGGAAGCAGCAGTCGGGCTCGACCATCACGCAGCAGATGCGCAGGCTCGGCGCCAGCGTGGACTGGTCACGCGAGT
>DASQCX010000053.1:0-6564 GCA_035634455.1 Burkholderiaceae bacterium | reverse complement strand
CGCCATCTCAACAAGGTCACGCTGACCCACTGACGATGAGCGCCGCGCCGTTCCATCCCGGCCATCTCGTGATGGTCGACATCCCCGGCACCGCGCTCGACGCCGAGACCGCGGCGTTCCTGCGCCGCCACCACGTCCGCGTGATCTGCCTGTTCCGCCGCAACCTCGGCAGCGAGGACGAGATCCGCCAGCTCACCGCCGACCTGCGCGAGGTGATGGGGCCGCATTCGCTGATCGGCATCGACCAGGAAGGCGGCTCGACGATCCGCGCGACCTTCCTGCCGCAGGCGCCCGCCGCGATGGCGCTGGGCGCGATCGGCGACGAGGCGCTGTGCGAGGAGGTCGGCGCGGTCGTCGCGCGCGGCCTGCGCAGCCTGGGCATCAACTGGAACTTCGCGCCGGTGCTCGACGTCAACAACAACCCGGGCAACCCGGTGATCGCCGAGCGCAGCTTCGGCGAGGACCCGGACCAGGTCGCGCGCCTGGCCGCGGCCTGGATGCGCGGCTCGCTGCGCGAAGGCGTCGCCTGCTGCGTCAAGCACTTCCCCGGCCACGGCGACACCGCCACGGATTCGCACCACGCGCTGCCGGTCGTCGACAAGTCGGTCGCCGAGCTCGAGGCGCTGGAGCTCAAGCCGTTCCGCGCGCTGGCCCACGCACACGGCGACACGCCGGCGGCGCCGTCGGTGATGACGGCCCACATCGTCTATCCGCAGATCGATCCCGAGCATCCGGCCACGCTGTCGCGCCCCGTGCTCACCGGCCTGCTGCGCGAGCGCATCGGCTACGACGGCGTCGTCATCACGGACGCGCTGATGATGAAGGCCGTGCACGACAAGTACGGCCACGCCGTCGGCGCCGTGATGGCGCTGCAGGCGGGCGCCGACATGCCGCTCGCGCAGGGCACGCTCGCCGAGCAGGCCGCCACGGTGCAGGCGATCGAGCAGGCGCTGGCCGAGGGCCACCTGCTGCCGGCCGACGTGAAGCTGTCCGAGGCGCGGCTCGTGGCGCTGGCGCAGGCCTATCCGGTCTCGCCCAAGGCCTACGACGCGGCGCAGCGCGCGGCCGACGACGCCGCGATGCGCGCCGCCTGGGCGCGCGGCCTGACCGCGTTCGACGGCGCCGGCCGCCGCGCGACGCCGCCCGCGCCGGGCACGCCGCTGCGCGTCGTCACGCAGGACGCGGTCGACTGCGACGGCGTCTCCGAGGCCGGCCTGCCGGCGCAGCGCGTGATGGAGATGTTCCGCGGCTTCGCCGACGTGCAGCTCGTCGAGGTGCCCGACCTGCGCGCCGTCGATGCCGCGAGCTTTCCGCGCGACGGCCGCTTCAACGTCCTCGTGTCCAACCACCGCACGCGCTTCGGCGCCGCGGCCGCGAGCGCGCGGCCCGACCTGCACGTCGCGCTGTGGAATCCGTTCCAGCTGTTCGACGTCGCGGCGCCGTCGCTCGTCACCTGGGGCTACTGCGACGGCGCGCTCGAGGCCGTGCGCGCGTGGCTCGAGGGCCGCGCGCAGGCCGGCGCGAAGTCTCCGGTGAAGCTCTCTCCTCGCCCCGCCTGAACGCGGGCACACTGCCGCACGCATTCGAGTCGACCCGTGACCCATCCCGGAAAGAGAGTCAACGTGCAAAGCCAATCCGTCCTGCCTGCCGACGCGGCGCAGCTGCCCGAGGCGGCGAAGCCGTCGCTCAAGCGCTCGCCGATCACGTGGGTGCCGACGCTCTATTTCGCGCAGGGCGTGCCGTTCTTCGTCGTGCTGGCGATCGCGTCCCTGATGTTCAAGGACCTCGGCATCGAGAACAGCGTCATCACGCGCTGGGTCAACGCGCTGGGCCTGGCGTGGGCCGTCAAGCCGCTGTGGAGCCCGTTCCTCGAGGCCGTCCCGAGCAAGAAGCTGCTCGTGATCGTCTTCCAGCTGGTGGGCGCCGCCACGCTGGGGCTCGTCGCGCTCGCGCTCAACATCCCGCACAGCGTCTCGCTGGTGCTGGCGATCCTCGCGTTCACCGCCTTCGGCTCGGCCACGCACGACATCTCGTCGGACGGCCTGTACATCGCGAGCCTGACCGACCGCCAGCAGGCCGAGTACGCCGGCTGGCAGGGCGCCTTCTTCAACGCGGCGCGCCTGTTCGCGCGCGGCGGCGTGCTGGTGCTGGTGGGCTATCTCGAGAAGACGATGGAGACGGCGCACGCCTGGAGCTCGGTGTACCTGCTGCTGGCGGCGGTGATGGCCGCGCTGGCCGCCTACCACGTGTGGGCGCTGCCCGACACGCGCAGCGACATTGCGGTCTCGCGGGGCCTGGGCGAGATCGCGCAGACCACGGGCGAAGTGGTCGTCGAGTTCTTCCGCAAGCCCGGCATCTGGTTCGCGATCCTGTTCATCATCCTGTTCCGCGCCGGCGAGGGCCAGATCCAGTCGGTCGGCCCGCTGTTCCTGAAGGACGCCCGCGCGGCCGGCGGCCTGGGCCTGAGCACCGACCAGATCGGCGTGGTCTACGGCACCTGGGCCACGGTGGCCTTCGTCGGCGGCAGCATCGTCGGCGGCTACTTCACGTCGTGGCTGGGCCTGCGCCGCTCGATGGTCTGGCTGGTCATCGCGATGAACCTGCCCAACGTCGTCTACTGGTGGCTCAGCACCGCGCGCCCCACCGACATGGGGCTCGTCGCGACGGGCCTGTCCATCGAGATGTTCGGCTACGGCTTCGGCTTCGTCGGCATCATCCTGTTCATCATGCAGGTGGTGGCCAAGGGCCGCTTCACCACCGCGCACTACGCGCTGGGCACCGGCGTCATGCAGCTCGGATTCATCCTGTCGGGCACCTGGAGCGGCCAGATCCAGACCTGGCTCGGCTACCAGAACTTCTTCCTGTGGGTGCTGGCCTGCGCCGTGCCGGTGCTGGTGCTGTCGTTCTTCCTGCCGCATCACGACGACACCGCCGCCGCGCCGGGCGAGTCCGCCTGAGATGAGCCGGTCGCCGTTTCCGTGGCCGGCGCCGGGACGTGGCGTCGCCGCGCTCGCCGTCGTCGCGGCCCTCGCCGGCTGCGCCGCGGTCGACCCTGCCGCCGCACCCGCGCAGCTGTTCTTCGACGACTTCTCCTACGCGACCCCCGCCGACATGCCCGCCGCCGGCTGGCAGCTGCGCGACGGCACCGGCCATCCCGGCCTGCCCGGCGGGCGCTTCTCCGCCGACGCGATCGCGCTGGTCGACGACCCGCAGCAGCCCGGCAACCGCGTCCTGCGCATGACCGCGCGCACCGACGGCAGCGGCCCCGGCACCGTGCAGGCGCAGCTGTGCCACCAGCGCAAATACTTGCGCGGCACGTACGCGGCGCGCATCCGCTTCAGCGACGCGCCGCGCTCGGGCGCCGCCGGCGACCCGGTGATCGAGTCGTTCTACGCCGTCGCGCCGCTCGCGCGCGCGTTCGACCCGGACTTCAGCGAGCTCGATTGGGAGTACCTGCCGAACGGCGGCTGGGGCAGCGCGAAGACGCGGCTGTACGGCGTGTCGTGGCAGACGGTGCAGATCGATCCGTGGGAGGCGCACAACTCCGCGCACGAGGAATTCGGCTCGTTCGACGGCTGGCACGTGCTGCTGATGCAGGTCACCAAGGGCGAGGTGCGCGAGTTCGTCGACGGCCGCCAGGTGGCGCTGCACGAGGGCCGCAACGTGCCGGTGTCGCCGATGACGATCTCGTTCAACCTGTGGTTCGCCGTCGGCGGCCTGCTGCCCGCGGGCGGCGCGCCGCGCGTGTACGACGAGGACGTCGACTGGGTCTTCCACGCCCGCGACCGGGTGCTGAGCCCGGCCGAGGTCGACGCGCAGGTGCGCGCGCTGCGCGCCGGCCACACGAGCCGCACGGACACCGTGCCGGCCCCCAACCCGCCGCTGCAGCAACGCTGCGACATCTAGGAACCGACGCCATGGCCAGCCTCACGCTCCAGCAGATCCGCAAGACCTACGACGGCGGCGCCGAGGTGATCAAGGGCGTGGATCTCGAGGTGCGCGACGGCGAGTTCATGGTGTTCGTCGGGCCCTCGGGCTGCGGCAAGTCGACGCTGCTGCGCATGATCGCGGGCCTGGAGGCGATCACCGAGGGCGAGCTGCGCATCGGCGACCGCTGCGTCAACGACGTCTCGCCGTCCGATCGCGGCGTGGCGATGGTGTTCCAGAGCTACGCGCTGTACCCGCACATGACGGTGGCGGAGAACATGGGCTTCGCGCTGAAGATGGCCGGCCGCCCCAAGGCCGAGATCGCCGCCGCCGTGGGCCGCGCAGCCGAGATCCTGCAGATCGGCGCGCTGCTCGATCGCCGGCCCAGGGCGCTGTCGGGCGGCCAGCGCCAGCGCGTGGCGATCGGCCGCGCGATCGTGCGCCAGCCTCGGGTGTTCCTGTTCGACGAGCCGCTGTCCAACCTCGACGCGGCGCTGCGCGTGCAGATGCGCACCGAGCTCGCGCGCCTGCACCGCGAGCTGGGCACGACGATGATCTACGTCACGCACGACCAGGTCGAGGCGATGACGCTGGGCCAGCGCATCGCGGTCTTCAACGCCGGCCGCATCGCGCAGGTGGGCGAGCCGATGGCGCTCTACGACAGCCCCGCCAACCTGTTCGTGGCCGGCTTCCTCGGTTCGCCGAAGATGAACCTGGTGCCGGTGACCGTCAGCGCCAACGACCCCGCCGGCCTGCGCGTGCGCACGCACGAGGGCGGCGGCGACTTCGCGCTGGCCATGCATGCCGCGGGTGCGGCGCCGGGCGCCACGGCGACGCTGGGGTTCCGGCCCGACCAGGTGGAGTTGGCGAGCGCCGGCACGCCCGGGCTGGAGGGCCAGGTCGACCTCGTCGAGCGCCTGGGCGACGCCACGCTGGTGCACGTGCGCTGCGCCGGCCAGGCCGCGCCGGTGATCGTGCGGCTGCCCGGCCACGCCGAGCCGCTGGCCGCCGGCAGCCGCGTCGCGCTGCGGCCCGACCTCGCGCGCAGCCGCCTGTTCGACAGCGCCGGCGAGGCGTTCCCGCTCAGCGCCTGAGCGCCTTCCGCCCATGAAAAAGGCCCCGCGAGCGGGGCCTTGTCACTGGGGCAGCGCGCGTTCAGCGCGACGCGGCCGCGGCCGGCGCGGCGGCCGATGCCTGCTTCGACTGCAGGTACAGGACCCACGCGTGGGCGAGCGACGACAGGCCGTTGGGACCGTTGACCGACTGGAAGGTCTTGAGCGCGTCCGCGTCGCGGCCGGCGCGCACCTGCGCGTAGCCCAGGTGCAGCTTGGCGTCCTCGGGCTGGCGCAGGCCGCCCTTGGCGATGCCCTGCTCGATCAGCTGCGCGCCCTTGGCCGGGTTGTCGGAGACGGTCTCGCTCAGGCCCTGGCCGACCAGCGCGTTGCCGTCCTTGGCCGCGCGCGCGGAATTCTCGTTGGCGGCCTGCTGGGCGACGTCGGCTGCTGCGGCCTTGTTGATCTCGGGGCGCAGCTTGTTCGCGTCGGCCAGCTCGGCGCCGGTGAACGGCTTGTTCGCGACGGCGTCGTCCAGCACCTTCTTGGCCTCGCCCGGATAGCCGGCGCGCGCGGCGAGGGCGATGTAGTTCAGGCGCTCGCGATCGTCGACGTGGCCGAACACCTGCGCCTTCAGGCGGTAGTAGTCCAGCACCAGGCGGTCGGAGAAGTTGTCGACCTCGCGGGTGCGCGGGATCAGGTCGCGCCAGTAGTCGGCCTTCGGGTAGCTGACGGCCAGGTGTTCCATCGCGACGACGACGCCGGCGTCGTCCTTCTGCCCGACGTAGGCGCTGTAGAGCAGTCGCAGCAGCTTCTCGGACGGCACGTGGCCGGCGGCGTAGGCGGCGTCGACCTGGGCGCGGAAGCCCTTGGCGGCGGCGGCGTAGTCCTTGTTGGCGTACTGGGCCTGCGGCAGCAGTTCCTTGAGCTGGGCGTCGTCGCCGCCGGCGTCGAGGTAGCGCTGGATGGCGGTGGCGGCCTTGCCGTACTGCTCGCTGCCGTAGTAGATGCCGGCCAGCGACTTCATCATCACCAGCTTGTCGTCGGCCGGCAGCAGCGGGCTGGCCAGGATCGCGTCGAAATCGGTGGCGGCGGCGGCGTAGTCGTTGACGGTGTACTCGGCCGGGGCGCGCACGCGCAGGACGAGGTACTTCTCGTACGGCGTCTGGTCGGGGATCGTCGTGTCGATCTCCTTGAGCTTGGCCAGCGCGGCGGCGCCGTTGCCGCCCTTGAGCGCTTCCTGGGCCGCGCTGAACGGGGCGGCGAACGCGGGACGCACGGTGTTGGCCGGCTGCGAGGCGGCCGCGGCGGGGGCGTCGGCGGCGATGGCCGGGATCGCGCCGGCCAGGCCGGCGGCGACGAGGGTCAGCGCCAGCACGGCGCGCGAGGTGGAGGCTCTCATGTCAGTCCCAGGGAAACGCTGCGCCGAACGCTGAAATTGTGGGTCACGGATGCACGCGGGCGGCGCCCCGGGTGCGAGCAGAAAAGTCTGCCATTGTCCCCAAAACGCGGAACCGGGCGCAAACGCCGACCTGGGGGGCGAGAAATCGCCCGGTGTCGGGTGGCCCGGATGCGGGGCGCCACG
>DASQCX010000052.1:0-10663 GCA_035634455.1 Burkholderiaceae bacterium | reverse complement strand
CGACAGCAGCGCCATCTTCGCGGGCTCGCTGCTGGGGACCTCCAGCACCACGGCCTACATCGAGAGCGCCGCGGGTGTGCAGGCCGGCGGCCGCACGGGCCTGACGGCCGTGTCGGTGGCGGTGCTGTTCCTCGCCTGCCTGTTCTTCTCGCCGCTGGCCGGCGTGGTGCCCGCCTACGCGACGGCGCCCGCGCTGCTGTACGTCGCCAGCCTGATGCTGCGCGAGCTGACGGAGCTGGACTGGAACGAGACGACCGAAGCGGTGCCCGCCGTGGTCACGGCGCTCGCGATGCCGCTGACCTATTCGATCGCCAACGGCCTGGCCTTCGGCTTCATCACGTACGCGGGGCTGAAGCTGTTCACGGGCAAGTGGCGCGAGGCGCATCCGATGTCGTGGATCATCTGCGCCGTCTTCCTGGTGCGCTTCGTCTTCGTCGGCGGCCACTGACCGGCGCCTGAACGCGACGCCGCGCCGCGCTCCACGCGAGCCGGCGCGGCGTCTTCATTCCAGGTGCCTCACGTCTGCGGCGTCAGGTCGCAGATCCAGTTCACCTCCCACGTGCGGCCCCAGTCCGGCGAGAACGACTGCTCCATGCGCGCGGTGGTCGGCGTCGGGCGCGTCCACACGTAGCGCACGACGATGGGCCGGCCGTCGAAGTCCTCGGCGTCGAGGAACTCGCCGCGGCCGTCGTGGAACGAGCCCACCGTGGGCGGGCCCGACAGCTTGCCGTGCGCGGCGTCGGCCAGCCAGATGCTCCACAGGCCGGTGGCGGGGTCATACAGGCGCAGCGTCTGCGCGTCGATGGCCGGACGCTTCGCGGCGGCCGCTGCCTGCGCGTCGCGCGGGATGCTCGCGACCTTGAACTCCTCCATGTTGGCGCGGCCGTCCCAGATCTTCGTCATCACCGACGTGCCCTCGTACTCGATCCATTGCGTCGAGCCGGTCAGCGGATGCAGCCGCTTGCGCAGGTGCGCGTGCCACTGGCCCATGAGGAAGTCGAAGTCGTGCAGGCCGTCGTGCACGGGCGCGTCCTGCGCGCGCACGGGGGCGGGCGCGAGGGCGGTCGCCGCGCAGAGGGCGGCGCAGGCGAGGGCGGCGGGGGCGGTGGTCATGGCGGGCTCCAGGGGTTGGGGATGCCCGATGCTGCGCGCCGAAATCGGCCAGCGCGTGTCATGTATTTCAGCCGCCCGCTCAACCTCCGTATGCCGCCAGCCGGCGCTGTTCATCCGCCGTGAACAGCCGGTTGCGCAACTCGCCCATCGCCGCCGCGTGCGCGGCCTCGTCGCCGGGCGCAGCGAGCACCTCGCTGCGCTGCGCCTGGTACGTGGCGATGCGCGCCTTCCATGCGGCCTCCTGGCGGTCGACCTCGGCGAGGCGGTTCGCGGCCTCGGGCGACGTGGCGGCGGCGCGCATCCGGTAGACGTCGTCCTCGCTGCCGCCGTCGGCGCGGATCCGCTGCGCGGCATCTTCGAGATGCACGACCGACAGCGAGGCCTCGCGCGCCGCGCGCGCTTCCGCGGGCAGGCGCGCGTCGAGCTCGGCCAGGCGCTGCCTGCGCTGCGCGGCATCGAGCGCCGGATCCTGCTCGACGGCCATGCGCGCCAGCGCGGCGGAGGCGTCGGCGTCCTGCGGGCCGAACAGCGCCTGCGACTCGGCCTCGCTGAAGTACGACGCGCGCAGCGCCAGCATCCGGCGCAGGCCTTCGCGCAGGATGTCGACGCTGCGGCCCACAGGCTGGGCCGGATGCTGCGCCTTCAGCGCCTCCTTGAACTGCACGTAGCGCGCGAACAGGTCCTTGGCCTGGCGTGCGGCGTGCGGGCCGAGGCGGCCGTCCAGGTCGTGCCCGGCCTGCGCCGTGATCGCGGCCAGGGGCCGTTCGCCGACGGTGGTCAGCCAGTAGTCGAACAGGCGGATCAGCGACGGATCGAGCACGAGCGCGTCGTCGGCCGACGCGCGCGCGGCGCCGTCGGGCGTGGTTCCGGCGAGCGACGTGGCGACGGCGGGCGCCGCCTCGCGCGCGACGGGCGCCGGCGAGGTCGCGGCGGGCAGGCCCCGCACGCCGACCGCCACCAGCGCCGCCGCGCCGACCACGCCCGCCACCCAGGTCAGGGTAGCCTGGCGCGGGCGCATCTCACAGCCCCAGGTTCTTCAGGCGGTTGGCCTGCGCGCGATAGACGCTCTTGGGGTCGACCTCGAACCAGTTGACGATGCCGGCGGTCTGGTTCACCTCGTCGAGGTGGTTCATGCCGTAGTCGTCGCGGATCACGGTGCCCAGGTGGCTGCTGCAGGAGCCGACGAGGCCGTCGTTCTTCGCGCCGTTGTAGACCAGCGCGGTGAGCGCCAGCGCCGGGTCGAGCGGGTCGAGCGCGTTGGTGTAGGGCTGCGCGCCGCTCCACGAGTAGTAGCGCACGCCGTTGGACGCGAGTTCCGGGCCGCTGCCGCACGACGTCGTCGGCAGGCCTTCCGGATGCGCGGCGTTGAACGCGGCCATGCCCGCGCTGGACAGCGAGTTCAGCGCGGCCGACGAGTTCTGCGACGCGTTGTCGCCGGAGATCAGCCCGATCAGCGACGCGAAGCCGTTGACCACCGTCGCGACCACGGTGCGCGACAGCGAGCCCGCCGGCAGCGTGCCGTTGAGCGCGTCGGCCAGCGCCGCGCCCTGGTTCGGGCCGGCGACGCTGGTGACCGAGGCGACCAGGTTCGGCGCCACAGACGCGACGTAGCGCACGGTCGGGCCGCCGTGGCTGTGGCCGATCAGGTTGACCTTGGACGCGCCGGTCACGGCCAGCACCTGCTTGACGTAGGTCAGCAGCTGCTCGCCGCGCACCTCGGTCGAGTTGGCCGCCGCGACCTGCGCGACGTAGACCTGGGCGCCGTTGGCGCGCAGGTCCTCCGGGATGCCGTAGAAGTATTCCAGCGGCCCGATGTTGTCGAAGCCGAACAGGCCGTGCACCAGGATGATCGGGTACTTGGTCTGCGCGTACCCGCTGGCCCACGAGGGCAGGGCGGACAGGGCGAGCATGGCCACGGTGAGCCATTTCAGGATCGTCTTGTTCATTGCGGTTGTCTCCGTCAAGCGTTTGAGTGGCGGGAGCCCGTGCAAGACTCCCGTGCGGGCGGCACGGGCGAGCGCGCCCACGCCGAACCCTCCAGGTTCGATCTGTGTCGATACGGTCTCAACTGAGGCGTGACGGGATGCCGGGCCTGCGCGGCGGTGGCGCGGGCGAAGGGCGTCGTGGCATGGGTAGCACTGCGGATAGGCAGCGGGCGCAGACGAGTCGAACATCGCGTTCGAACCCCGCAACCTCAGTGCGAACGATCGTACTTTTGCGGCGGTGCAGCGTCTGTCACTGATTTGCAATTCAAAAAGGGAAGACCCCTATGGCTCGTCTCACGGCCGCCCAGCGGCAGACGATGCTCGACAGCCCGTGGTTCCGCGCGCTGCCCGCCGCGCCGCGCGACGAGGCGCTCGACGTCGCCACGCTGCGCCATCTCAACGAAGGCGAGGTCGTCTACGCGAAGGACCGGCCGGGCGACGCCTGGTACGGCATCCTGGCCGGCGCCATCCGCCTCGGCGCCAGCGGCCCCGACGGTCGCCAGGGCCTGCTGACCTTCCTACAGCCCGGCGCGTGGTTCGGCGACACCTCGCTGTTCGACCGCCTGCCGCGCCCGCACGACGCCGTCGCGCATTGCCCGACGGCGCTGCTCTCGGTCTCGGCCGCGCAGTTCGAGGGCCTGCTGGATCGATACCCCGTGCTGTATCGTCACTTCGTCGAGCTCTACTGCCAGCGCTCGCGGTTGATGTTCCTCGCGCTCGAATCGTGGACGGCGTTCTCGCTCGACGAGCGCCTGGCGATGCACCTCGTGCACCTGGCCAACGGCCACGGCCAGCGCGACGGCGCCGACGTCGCGATCAACCTGCACCTGCCGCAGGAGCAGCTCGCCCAGCTGCTGGGCGTCACGCGCCAGCGCATCAGCCAGATCCTGCACGAGTGGGAGCGCCTGGGCCGCGTGCACGTGCGCTACGGCCGGGTCGTCCTCGACGGCCTGTGGTTCGCCAGCAACCCGACGGCACCGCACCTGCACTCGGTGCCGATCGCCAGCCTGCCGCTGGCACATTGACGCGACGTCAGAACGCGAGCAGCGGCGGCAGCGTCATGTGCTCCAGCTGCTCGCGCAGCTGCGTGACCTGCTGGTCCCAGTAGGCCGGCGTGCCGAACCACGGGAACGCCGCGGGGAAGGCCGGATCGTCCCAGCGGTCGGCCAGCCACGCGCTGTGGTGGATCATGCGCAGCGCGCGCAGCGGCTCGATCAGCGCGAGCTCGGCGGGGTTGAAGTCCATGAACGCGCGGTAGCCGTTCAGCACGTGCGACAGCTGGCCCTGCATCGCCTCGCGGTCGCCCGACAGCAGCATCCACAGGTCCTGCACCGCGGGGCCCATGCAGGCGTCGTCGAGGTCGACGAACAGCGGGCCGAGGTGCTCGCCCTCGTCGCGCCACAGGATGTTGCCGGGATGGCAGTCGCCGTGCAGCCGGATGCCGCGCAGCGGGCTGGCGGCGGCGAAGGCCTGGCGCGCCGCGGCCACCGCGTGGCCTGCGACGGTGAGCCAGGTCGCCGACTGCGCCGGCGTCAGCAGCCCGCTGGCCTCGACGCGCGCGATGGCGTCGCTGCCGTACGTGTCGCAGTCGAGCGTGCGCCGATGCACGAACGGGCGCCGCGCGCCGACCGTGTGCAGGCGGCCCAGCAGCCGGCCCAGCCACGCGAGCGTGTGCGGGCTCTCGAGCTCGGGCGCGCGGCCCGCGCGGCGCGGGGCGACGCCGAAGCGGTAGACGGGCGAGGGCGTGCGGTCGTCGTCATCGGGGTCGACCTCCGGTTGCCAGTGGCCCAGCGTCGCCGGCTCGCCGACCAGGCCCAGGCACGGGTTCGCGTACGGCGACGCCAGCACCAGCGGCGCGGCGATCGGCAGGTCGTCGGCGTCCAGCTCGCGTGCGAACTGGTGCTCCTCCAGGATCTGCGCGTCGCTCCAGCGCCGCGGCCGGTAGAACTTGGCGACGACAGCGCCGCCGCCTTCCAGCGCGGCCTGCACCACGCGGTTCTCGTAGGAGTTGAGCTGGATCAGCCCGCCGGTGATCGGGAAGCCGGCCGCGGCGAGCGCGTCCAGCATCTGGTGCGGGGTCAGGCGGGCGTAGGGCGCGCGGTCGGCGAACTCGGTCATGCGGCCATGGTACGTGGCCGGCGGCGCGGTCAGCGGCCCGAGCTGCCGTTCTCGCCGGATTCGAAGCCGGCCATCTGGCTGGCGCCGTGCTTGAACTGGTAGTCGAGTTCGCCCAGCTGCTCCTCCAGTTCGCCCGCGCGGCGCGAGGCGCGGTTGTCGGGCGGCAGGCGCAGGTGGGCCTCGGCGTCGACGCCGGTGCGCTCGATGACGGCGCCGGCGTTGCGCACGATGCGCAGCATGGCCGCGTTCTCGGACAGCGCGTGGATGACGATGGTGTCGACGCCGCGGTTGCGCGCCCGCAGCACCGCGTGGTCGAACAGCCGCGCGCCCAGGCCGCGGCCGCGGCCGTGCACGTTGACGGACACGCCGAACTCGGCCGCGCTGGCGCGCGCGGGCTCGGCGTCGACCGACGGGTCGTAGGCGAGGTGGGCCAGCGCGATCAGCTCGAGGCGGCGGTTGAAGACGCCGAAGACCTCGTCGCGCTCGAACGCGATGCGCTCGACGTAGCGGCGGATCTGGTCGTCGGCCGCGGCGTAGCCGAAGCGCAGGTAGCGGTCGGTCATGTCCAGCGCCAGCAGGTGCGCCAGGATGCGCGGCCGATGGCGCTCGGACAGCGAGCGGATGGGCACCCAGGCGAACACGCGCGGACGCGGCGACGCGGCCGGGACGGTGTCCAGGCCGTCGCTGTCGGCGGACGTGCGGTCTTCCGGAGTCTCGGACGAGGGTCGGCCGGGATGGCCCATGACGATTTCCTCAGTGTTTACCCTGAAGGACTTTACACGGATCGCGCCGGCCGCGTGGCCGGCAATGCTGCCCTGCAGCATGCCAATTCGGGTCTTCGCCGGGGGCCGCACCGGGCGTCGTGGCGCGGGCGCGAGGCGTTCCAGGGAGCCCAGTCTAGTCCCGTCCGGACGGCCGCCGACCGCGGGTTTGCGCGCCAGTCCGGGGCGGGCTAGGACATTTCCCCGACTTGTGCGATACTAGCGGGCTTCCCGTTTTGCGGCGGGGTGAATGCGCCTGGGATCTCCAGGCAACGGCCAGACTCCGTGTCGGGCCGCAGAAGACGTCGGATCCGTTCCGGTTCGAGAGGTTGCCACACGAGCAGCGCCGAGAGCCACCAGGACGGAACCGGAGCATTCGAATGGCCGCGCCTACTCTCCAGAAGAGAACACTCATGAAGACCTTCAGCGCCAAGCCGGCCGAAGTGGTGCACGAGTGGTTTGTGATCGACGCCACCGACAAGGTGCTCGGACGTGTTGCCAGTGAAGTGGCACTCCGGTTGCGCGGCAAGCACAAGCCCATCTACACGCCCCACGTCGACACCGGCGATTTCATCGTCATCGTCAACGCCGACAAGATCCGCGTCACCGGCAACAAGGCCGAGGACAAGGTGTACTACCGTCATTCGGGCTACCCCGGCGGCATCTACGCGACCAAGTTCAAGGACATGCAGGCCAAGCACCCCGGCCGCGCCATCGAGAAGGCCGTCAAGGGCATGCTTCCGAAGGGTCCGCTGGGCTACGCGATGATCAAGAAGCTGAAGGTCTACGCCGGTGCCACGCACCCGCACGCCGCTCAGCAGCCCAAGGCGCTGGAAATCTAAGGAGCCGCGATGATCGGTAATTGGAACTACGGCACGGGCCGTCGCAAGTCGTCCGTCGCGCGCGTCTTCATCAAGAAGGGCGAAGGCAAGATCCTGGTCAACGGCAAGACCGTCGAAGAGTACTTCGGCCGCCAGACCTCGATCATGATCGTCAAGCAGCCGCTGATGCTGACGAACAACGAACTGACGTTCGACGTCAAGGTGAACGTGCACGGTGGCGGCGAGTCCGGCCAGGCCGGCGCCGTCCGCCACGGCATCACCCGCGCGCTGATCGACTACGACACCGCGCTGAAGGGCGACCTCAGCCGTGCCGGCTTCGTCACGCGCGACGCGCGCGAAGTCGAGCGCAAGAAGGTCGGTCTGCACGGCGCCCGTCGCCGCAAGCAGTTCAGCAAGCGCTAAACTGCAGCACGCCGGACGGTTCGCCGTCCGGTCGCCGTATCGAGAAGGGCCGCTTTCCAGCGGCCCTTCGCACATCCGGCCCTCGTTTCCATTTTGTTGCCCCGGTTACGCCGTTCATGCGCTGGAAACTGCTTCGTCGCCGACTCTCGACCCCGCGCGTCAGCGTGCGGCGTCACCTGCCCTGGCCGATCCGCTGGCTCAGCGGCGCGATCGTGCTGGGCTTCTCGGCCGCGATCGCCCTGTGGGCGTTCGAGACGGGCAAGGACCTCGCGGGCCTGGACCGCAGCGCCAAGGCCGAGCTGGCGCGGCTGCGCGACGAGCAGGCGAGCCTGCGGGAAGAGCGCGACAAGGCGCAGGAAGTCGCCAACACGGCCGAAAGCCTGCTCAAGACCGAGAAGGCCGCCGAGGAACGCCTGGCCGCGCAGTTGCGCCAGAGCGAGGCCGACAAGCTGGCGCTCAAGGCCGACCTGGGCTTCTTCCAGCAGCTGATCCCGCAGGGCGGCGGCATCCCCGAGGGCCTGGCCGTGCGCGGCTTCAAGGTCGAGGTGGCCGCACCTGGTCACGTCCGTTACCAGCTCCTGGTGATGCAGGGCGGCCGCAACGCCGTACAGTTCAATGGCCGCTACGAGCTCACGCTCAGCGGCACGGTCGACGGCCAGCCCTGGACGTCGCCCCCGTCCGCCACGATCCAGCCGCTGCAGGTCAAGCAGTACGCACGGGTCGAGGGCATGGTCGATTGCCCGGCCGGCGCCGTGATAAAAAGCGCGCAGGTCAAGGTCACCGACGCGGGAGGCGCCGTGCGCGCCCTGCAGACGCTCAAGCTGTAGGCCGCCGGGCAGGGTCCTTCGAACCTCACGACAACGATCGTTCGGGCCGCGGGCGCCGCCAGGGCGCCGCGGAAGCAAAAGGTGGATCCGCGAGGGCGGGTTCCAGAGGAGTTCTGGCCATGTTCAACCGCAAGAAGCAACCCGCCATCCGCAGCCTCATCGGCGAAGGCACCCAGGTCCACGGCGAGCTGCGTTTCGACGCCGGCCTGCGCGTCGACGGCGAGGTGCTGGGCGACGTCGTCGCCACCGACCCGTCCAGCCTGCTCGTCATCAGCGAGAACGCGCGCGTGCAGGGCAAGATCATGGCCGGGCACGTGATCATCAATGGCCAGGTCCAGGGCCCGGTCGTCGCCACCGTGCTGCTCGAGCTGCAGCACAAGGCGCGCATCGTCGGCGACGTGCACTACGAGTCCCTTGAAATGCATCAGGGCGCCACCATCGATGGCGTGATGAAGCACGTGTCGGGCGGCGAGGCCGACGTCGAGCGCCCGCTGCTCAAGCTGGCGGCCGCCAACGAGGTCTGATTTCGCGGCTTTTTCGCTCCGGCCGGGCTTGGAATAGCCACAGCGGCGCCACGCTGGCCCCGTTTGTGGCCCAATAGAGCCTGTAACGAACCCGCACCCGCAAGGATCCCCATGAGCGCCGTCGCCGCCGAACTCAACCCCGCCACCGCCGAGATGCCCGGCCCGCTGGTCTTCACCGACAGCGCCGCCGCCAAGGTCAAGGAACTGGTCGACGAGGAAGGCAACCCCGAGCTGAAGCTGCGCGTGTTCGTGCAGGGCGGCGGCTGCTCCGGCTTCCAGTACGGCTTCACGTTCGACGAGGCCGTGGCCGAGGACGACACGCAGATGACCAAGAACGGCGTCACGCTGCTGATCGACGCCATGAGCCTGCAGTACCTGGCCGGCGCCGAGATCGACTACAAGGAAGACCTGCAGGGCGCGCAGTTCGTCATCAAGAACCCGAACGCCACCAGCACCTGCGGCTGCGGCTCGAGCTTCTCGGCCTGAGTCGTCCCGACTCCGGTTCCACGGCGCCTGCGGGCGCCGTTGTCGTTTCCGGGCGCCGCTTCAGTGCGGGTACAGCGCGCCCAGCACGCGCAGTCCGGCGGCACCGGTGACGCCGGGGTGGTTGCCTGGCAGGCGCTCGCAGAACTGCTTCGCCAGCCAGGCGAAGGCGGCGGCCTCGACCTGCTGGGCGGGCAGGCCGGCCGAGTCGGTGGCGGCGACCGCGAGGCCGGGCCGCAGGGCGGCGAGTCGGGCCATCAGCGCGCCGTTGCGGGCGCCGCCGCCGCAGACCAGCAGCTCGCGCGTGCCGGGCGCGGCGGTGCGCAGCGCGTCGATGGCGGTGCGGGCGGTCAGCTCCAGCAGGGTCGCCTGCACGTCCGCGGGCGCCCGCGTGCCGCCCGCGCGCGCGAGGGCCTGCGCGAGCCAGTCGGCGTTGAACAGGTCGCGGCCGGTGCTTTTCGGAGGCGCCTTGCGGAAGTAAGCGTCCGCCATCAGCTCGACCAGCAGCATCCCGTCGACCTGGCCGGACGCGGCCCAGCGGCCGCCGTCGTCGTAGGGGGCGTCGGTGTGCCGCAGGCACCAGTGGTCCATCAGCGCGTTGCCGGGGCCGGTGTCGAAACCGATCAGCGAGGACGCGTCAGTGGGTGCCGACTCATCCTTGGACGGCAGGATCGTCACGTTGGCGATGCCGCCAATGTTGAGGACGGCGCGCGGCGTGGCGCCGGCGAAGACGTCGCGGTGGAAGGCCGGCACCAGCGGCGCGCCCTGGCCGCCGGCGGCGACGTCGCGGTTGCGGAAGTCGCAGACGACGTCGATGCCGCAGGCCTCGGCCAGCAGGGCGCCGTTGTTGAGCTGCAGCGTGAAGCCGGTGCCGTCGAACTCGCCGGGGCGATGGCGCACGGTCTGGCCGTGCGAGCCGACGGCGCGCACGGCGTGGGGCTCGGTGTCGGTCTGGTTGAGCAGGCGGGCCACCACCTCGGCCTGCAGCCGGGCCAGCGCGTTGGCGGCCAGCGCGGCGCGCTGCAGCTCGTCGGGGCCGGACCGGTTGAGGGCGAGCAACTCGGCGCCGAGGGGCGACGGCATCGCGGCGTGGGCGTCGGCCAGCACGTGCAGGCCGGAACGGGCGTCGGCGCTGAAGTCGACCAGCACGCCGTCGACGCCGTCCATCGACGTGCCGCTCATCAAACCGATGTAGAGGGTCATGGGATGAGAAACGCGCCGGGTTCGTCGGGGCGAACGCGGCGCGTCGTTGCGAGAGGACGAGGGGTCAGTCTACGCGGGCCGGCTGCACGCCCAGCGTTTCGGCGACCGCCAGCTCGCCCTTGAGCGTGCCGGCCAGCGCCGCGAAGCGCGGGCGCGAGGCGTCGTTCAGTGTCAGCGTCTCGGCGGACTTGGCGATCGTCAGCGGATCCTTGACGACGCCGGCGACGCGGAACTCGAAGTGCAGGTGCGGCCCGGTGGCCCAGCCCGTCATGCCGACGTCGCCGATGTGCTCGCCCTGGGCGACGTGCTCGCCGCGCTTGACGTCTATCTTGCTCAGGTGCGCGTAGACCGTCATGCGGTTGTCCGAGTGCTGCACCTGGATGACGTTGCCGTAGCCGTTCTGGC
>DASQCX010000051.1:0-7240 GCA_035634455.1 Burkholderiaceae bacterium | reverse complement strand
CTGTTGGAGTTGCTGGCCACGTACAGCACCGAGAAGTCGTCGCGCACGAAGCACGCCACCAGGCACGCGAACGCCACGCCCACCAGCAGCCCGTGCGCGCGCGCCGCGGGCCGCGCCAGCGCCATCCAGTCGGCGCGGCCGCGCGCGGCGCCCACGAGCGGCAGCGTGCCGAGGATGAGCGCCACCGCCAGCGCGATCAGCAGCGCGACCTGACCCAGTTCGGGAATCATCGATGCGTCTCCATCTTCATCGTGCCGCCATGCTCGGCCGCCTTCTTCAGCGCGGCCGCGGCCTCGGGCGGCATGTAGTTCTCGTCGTGCTTGGCCAGCACCTCCTGCGCCGTGAAGACGCCGTCCGGCCCCAGCCGGCCCTGCGCCACCACGCCCTTGCCTTCCTTGAACAGGTCCGGCAGCGGACCCCGATAGTGCACCTGCATCGACTTGGCCAGGTCGGTGACCGTGAAGACGACGTCGACGCCGTCGCGCCGGACGCTGCCCACCGTCACCATGCCGCCGACGCGGAACGGCCGGCCCTCGGGGGCTTCGTGCGCCGCGACCTGCGACGGCGAGTAGAAGAACACCAGGTTGGAGTTGAACGCGTTGAGCACCAGCGCGGTGGCGACGCCCACGGCCCCGAGGATGCCGACGATGATCGTCGCGCGTTTCTGGCGCGGCGTCACGGGCGTTCTCCGGCCGCGCGCGCGGCGTCCTCGTCGGCCACGCGCTCGGCGATCGCGGTGCGCGCCGCGCGATGGCGCCAGCGCGCCAGCAGCGGCTCGACCAGCATCAGCACGGCGAACGTGCCGTACGCGCCCCAGACGAAGCCGCCGCGGCCGCCCATGTCCAGGAATTCGGAAAGCGAGTGCCACTGCATGGCGTCAACGTCCTTGCTTGCTTGCCGCGACCAGCGCCCGCGCCCACGCGCTGTCGCCCTCGCGCTCGAGCACGATCGCCCGCGCCCGCACGAACACCACCGCGAACGCGTAGGCCCAGCAGGCCAGCGTCAGCAGCAGCATCGCGGCGAGCATGGACGAGGCCATGTGCTGCTGCCGGCCCATGGTCAGGCTGGAGCCCTGGTGCAGCGTGTTCCACCAGACGACCGAGAAGTAGATGACGGGCACGTTGACCACGCCCACGATGGCCAGCAGCGCGCCGGCCTTGTCGGCGCGGCGCACGTCGTCGATGGCGGCCACCAGCGCCATGTAGCCGAGGTAGAGGAACAGCAGGATCAGCTCGGACGTCAGCCGCGCGTCCCACACCCACCAGGTGCCCCAGGTCGGGCGGCCCCACAGCGAGCCCGTCCACAGCGCCAGCACGGTGAACAGCGCGCCGGTGGGCGCGATCGCGCGGGCGAAGATGAAGGCCATGCGCGCGTTCAGGAACCAGCCGACCGCGGCCCAGAACGCCATGGCCACGTACAGCAGCATCGACAGCCAGGCCGCGGGCACGTGGATGAAGATGATGCGGTAGACCTCGCCCTGCACCGCGTCGGTGGGCGCCACGAGGAAGCCCATCCACAGCCCCGCCAGCGCGAACGCCGCCGCGAAGACGCCGCAGGCCGGGCCCAGCACGCCCGCCAGCCGATAGAAGTTGGCCGGCGACGCGAACGTGAACCACGTCAGGCGCGATCGGAGGGCGGGGGCAGCGGCGGTGTTCACGGCATGCATTGTCCGGGCTGGGGTCGGGAGCGTGTTGCGAGATGTCATTCCACGGCGATCCGCAGCGCCGCCGCGGTGGCCGGCGGCGCGCCGACGAGGCAGGCGATCAGCAGCGCGCCCAGCAGCGACAGGTGCGGCGACGCCGACTGCCCCGCATCGACCGCCGCCGCCGCGCCGGCGCCGAAGATCAGCGCCGGGATGGCCAGCGGCAGCACGATCAGCACGATCAGCATACCCGCGCTGCGCAGTCCCAGCGTCAGCGCCGCGCCGACCCCGCCCAGCAGGCTCAGGATCGGCGTCCCCAACAACAGAGACACGAACAGCACCGGAAGTTCCTCGGCCGGCAGGCCCAGCAGCAGGCCCAGCAGCGGGGCGCCGACGACCAGCGGCGCGCCGCTGATCGTCCAGTGGCCGGCGGCCTTGGCGGCGGCCACCGCGACGCCCGCGCCGGGCGCCAGCAGCAGCTGCTCCAGCGAGCCGTCGGCGTGGTCGGCGGCGTACAGCGGCGGCATCGACAGCATCGCCGCCAGCAGCGCGCAGACCCAGACCACGCCCGGCGCGATCAACTTGAGCACCTGCGGGTCGGGCCCGACGCCCAGCGGGAACAGGCTGGCCGCGACCAGGAAGAACGCCACCGGCAGCAGCGCCTCGGTGCGGCGGCGCCAGGCCAGGCGCAGGTCGCGCTGGTAGACCGCGAGGAAGACGGCGCCGTTCATCGACCAGCCTCCGCCCCGCGGGCCGCGGTGCGGGCGCGCTCCGGAGCGGCCGGACGGGCGATCACGGTGCCGTCCCGCCGTCGCGCGGCAGCAGGTCGAGGTCCAGCACGCGGAAGCCCGCGCCGGCGGCGGCGCCGTCCAGGTGCAGGTGGTGGCTGGTCAGCAGCACGCTGCCGCCGCGCGCGCGGTGCGCGGCCAGCAGGGCGTGCAGCGTGGCGGTGCCGGCGACGTCCAGCGCGTCGAAGGGCTCGTCCAGCACCCACAGCGACGGCGCGGTCTCCAGCGCCAGCCGAGCCAGCGCGACGCGCCGCCGCAGGCCCTGCGACAGGCTGCGCACCGGCGTGCGCTCGCGCCCGGCCAGGCCCAGGCGCGCGAGCGCGGCGCGCAGCGCGGGCGCACCGGCGTCACGCCCGTGCACGCGGGCGAGGAAGGCCAGCGATTCCGTGGCGGTGAGGTCGTCCTTGAGCGCGTTGGCGTGGGCGATGTAGACGAGGGCGCGGTCGAAGTGCTCGTTGCCCCGCGTCGGAACGCCGTCCCACAGGATCTGGCCGCGCTCGGGCGCCGCCAGTCCGGCGACCAGGCGCAGCAGGCTGGTCTTGCCGCGGCCGTTGCCGCCGCGCAGCCACAGCAGCTGGCCGCGTTCCAGCGTCTCGTTCAGGCCGGAGAACAGGATGCGGTCGCCGCGCCGGCAGGCCACGTCCACCAGCCGCAGCGACGGCAGCGGCGCCGGCGACGCAGGGGTCGCGGCGGGCGTGCCGGTCAGCGGGTCGGAGGTCATCGGGCGATCGTGCCAGGGTCTGCAAGCGGGGCGCGTCAGTATAGGAGCGGGTCCGCACATAAGCGGCCTCGCGCCGCGCATGAACGGCCGGCGCCCTGCGGAGCGCCGACAATGCGCCGATGGCCATGATCGTCTCCGCCGTCAACGTCCCGCGCCCTGCCGGCGCCACCGGCCCGCTGCGCCTCGTGCCGGCGATCGGCCCCGTGGCCGTCGGCCTGCGCGGCCTGGCGCCGCCGGCCGAGGGCCATCCCGTCGGCGAGGATCCGGTGCTGGCCGAGGAGCTGGCGCTGTCGCACGCGCTGTACGCCTATCCGACCGTGCACCTGCCCGTCTGGCGCACGCTGCGCGCGCAGGCCGGCGTGGCCGCGCCCGATGCCCCCGTCCCGCCGGGCGCGTTCGACGAGAACCTGGCGCTCGACGGCGTGCAGGAGTCGCGGCTGTGGGAGGGCGACCTGCTGCGCTTTCCCGATTGCACGCTGGTGGTGAGCGTCCCGCGCCTGCCCGACGCGCGCTTCAACGAGACGCTGGGCTTCCCGCAGGCCGCCAGGATGGTGGCGCAGTCGCGCTGGTGCGGCTTCTGGCTGTCGGTGCGCGTGCCGGGCACGATCGCGGCGGGCCAGCCGTTCGAGCTGATCCCGGGGCCGCGGGCGACGGGCGTCGAGGAGCTGTTCCGCGCGCGCACCGCGAAGATGGCCTGGTGAAACGCGGGGGGCCGGACGCTGGCCTCAAACCCCCTTGAAAAGGCAGTCCAGCGCGTTGACGATCGTGCTTGCCTCGGTCGTGAGATCGGCGACGTGCGCACCGATCTCGCGACGCCGCATCGCCGAAAGATATTGCGTCACCATGACGTGCCGGACACCCCGGACGTCGAAGACGGGGTTCAGCGTCCCGGCGGGCTTTGGCGCCTCGGCCAGAGGCAGAAGCGGAACGACGACGCGCGTGGAGAGGTGATCGAGCAGGTCGGCCTGGACGTCGAGCAGGTAGTGGTTGCTCGAGAGGCTTGCGTGGACCTGGAAGCGCGCCACGCTAGAACACCCGATGGCGTTCGAGGGGAAGCCCGTGTTCTTCCACGAACGCATTCGAACTCTCCAGCGCCTCGCGGTTCTCTTCGAGCCAGCGCTCCTGCCTGCGCCGCGCGACGGCCTCGGCGATGCCGACTTCAGCGGCCTGGGAGAGGTTGACCCCCAGTTCGCGCGCCTCCGCCACGAGCGCGGGGGCGATGCTGATGTTCGTCGGCTTGCGGGCACGCGCGGGCGCCGCACGGTTGAAGCTGTTCAGCGGGCGATCGGATGGCATGGTGATCTCTCCGAGCATGATCCGCATCGTATCGGCGCATGATTGATGCGCATTTCCAGTGCGCACAAACCGCCTCAGCCGGCCAGCGCCGGATAGTCCGTGTAGCCCTCGGCGCCCCCACCGTAGAACGTCTTCTGGTTCCACTCGGCCAGCGGCGCGTCCTCGCGCAGCCGGCGCGCGAGATCGGGGTTGGAGATGAACGGCTTGCCGAACGACACCGCATCCGCGCGGCCGCTGGCGACGGCCGCCAGCGCCATCTCGCGCGTGTGGCCGTTGTTGACGATCCAGGCGCCGCGCCACAGCTTGCGCAGCGCGTCGAAGTCGAACGGCGCGAAGTCGCGCGGGCCGCCGGTGCTGCCCTCGACGATCTCGATGAACGCGAAGCCCAGCTTGTCCAGTTCCCTGACGACGTGGCTGAACAGCGCGAACGGGTTCGAGTCCTGGCCGATGTCGTTGGCCGGCGTGACCGGCGACAGGCGCAGGCCGACGCGGCCCGGGCCGATCTCCGCGCAGACGGCGGTCATCAGCTCGATCAGGAAGCGGGCGCGGTTCTCGATCGAGCCGCCGTACTGGTCGGTGCGGTCGTTGCACGAGTCGCGCAGGAACTGCTCCACGAGATAGCCGTTGGCGCCATGCACCTCGATGCCGTCGAAGCCGGCGGCTATCGCGTTGCGCGCGGCCTGGCGGAACTGGTCGACCACCTGGCCGACCTCCGCCGTGGTCAGCGCGCGCGGCGCCGACACGGGCTCGAAGCCGGCGGGCGTGAAGGTCTTGGTGTGCGCGGGCCTGGCGGTGGACGACACCGGCTGCTCGCCCGCGGGCAGCAACGAGGTGTGCGAGATGCGGCCCACGTGCCAGATCTGCGCGACGATCCGGCCGCCCTTGCGGTGCACGGCGTCCGTCACCAGCCGCCAGCCGGCGACCTGCCCGGGGCTGTAGATGCCCGGGGTGTCGAGGTAGCCCTGGCCCAGCGGGCTCACCTGCGTGCCCTCCGAGATGATCAGGCCGGCGCCGGCGGCGGGATCGGCGCGCTGCTCGTAGTAGGTGGCATTGAGCGCGTGCGGCACGCGGCCGGGGCCGGCGCGGTCGCGCGTCAGCGGGGCCATGACGAGACGGTTGGCGAGGGCGATGTCGCCGAGCTGCAGGGGATCGAACAAGGTGGTCATGCGGCCCAGGTTAGCGCCTGCCGCCCCGGCCCGCTGCCGCAGGGATTTCGCGGAGCCAGGGCGCTCCGGTGTGAATTTGGCCGCTTAACCGCGACTATTTCGCCCTTGTGGGGAGTCATGGATCCGCACAATCGACCGAATAACTGGTCAGGTTCCGCGACCTGCGGCACCGCCGGAAGCCCGCGACCCGCGGCGCGGCCCTCCACTCCATCCAGCAGGCGCCCATGTTCTCGATGCGCAACCTCTCCGTCCGTTCCCGGTTCCACCTGGTGATGTCGCTGGTGGCGATCTCGCTGCTGGTGCAGGCCGGCTGGGGCTGGCTGTCGGCCCAGTCCGGCATCTCCACCGTCACGGTGCTGTTCGACCAGGCCGACGCGACGGCGCAGCAGGTCGGCGCGCTGCGCGAGTCCATGGCCAGCGTCCGCCGCTACCAGGCCGAGATGATCGCGACGGCCGTGTCCAACCCCACCGGCGTGGACGCGCCGCACGAGGCCTGGAAGAAGGCCATCACCGCGCTGAACGGCGGCGGCGACGCGCTGGTCAAGGCGCATCCGGCCGACGCCGCGCTGGCCGCCCTGGTGGGCAAGCAGAAGAAGCTGCTGGCCGACGTCGTGGAGGTGATCGACCCGATCGCCCAGCAGCTCACCGACGCCAAGATGGACGCCGCCGCCGCGCTCGCCTACGCCGGCCAGGCCAACGACAAGCTCGACGCGGCGCAGGCCAACCTCACCGCCATCCTCAAGTCGCAGCAGTCCGGCATGGCCGGCATCCGCGCCGAGATCGCGCGCGGCTCGCTCATCGCCTCCGTCGCGCGCATCGCGCTGGTGGGCATCACGCTGGCCATCTTCCTGCCGCTGATGTGGATCACGCTGCGCTCGATCTGCGGCCCGCTCGACCAGGCCGTGACCGTCGCCGAAGGCCAGGACGAGCCGGCGCGCCTGATGCGCGCGCTGGCCGACATGCAGGCCGCGCTGCGCCGCCTGGTCGGCCAGGTGCGCGAGTCGTCCGAGAGCATCGAGGTCGCCAGCTCCGAGGTGGCCAGCGGCAACACCGACCTGTCGCAGCGCACCGAGCTCGCGGCCAGCCACCTGCAGCGCACGGCCAGCTCGATGGACGGCCTGACCGTCACCGTGCGCCAGTCCACCGACGCCGCGCACACCGCCAACCAGCTCGCCACGTCGGCCGCGGCGGTCGCGGCGCGCGGCGGCGAGGTGGTGTCGCAGGTGGTCTCGACGATGGACGAGATCAACGCGTCGTCCAAGAAGATCGCCGACATCATCGGCGTGATCGACGGCATCGCCTTCCAGACCAACATCCTGGCGCTGAACGCCGCGGTGGAAGCCGCGCGTGCCGGCGAGCAGGGCCGCGGCTTCGCGGTGGTCGCCGGCGAGGTGCGCTCGCTGGCCCAGCGCTCGGCCGAGGCCGCGCGCGAGATCAAGGCGCTGATCGGCGCGTCGGTCGACCGCGTGGAATCGGGCTCGCGCCTGGTCGGCAACGCGGGCTCGACGATGCGCGAGATCGTCGCGTCGGTGCAGCGCGTCAGCGACATCATCAACGAGATCACCGCCGCCTCGTCCGAGCAATCGGACGGCATCGTGCAGATCAACAAGGCCGTCGCCCAGCTGGA
>DASQCX010000050.1:0-1521 GCA_035634455.1 Burkholderiaceae bacterium | reverse complement strand
GGGCGACGGCTGCTCGCCGCTCTGCCAGCTCGAAAGGCCCGATCTGCCGCCCATCTGCACCGGCGCGTTCGCGTCGCCGGACTCGCTCTGGCCGCCGAACCACAAGTTCGTGCCGATCGCGATCGACGGCGTGACCGATCCCGACGGTGATCCCATCGCCATCACCGTCGTCGCTGTTTCGCAGGACGAGCCGGTCGACGCCACGGGCGACGGCGGCACGTGTGGCGACGCCACGGGCCTCGGCACGGATACGGTGGCGGTGAGCTCAGCGCGCGACGGCAACGGCGACGGGCGCGTGTACCACATCGCGTTCAGGGCGCAGGACCCGCTGGGTCTGTTCTGCACGGGTGAGGTCCAGGTGTGCGTACGCCACGACAACGGGCACGGCGGCGTGTGCGGCGACCAAGGCCCGCTCTTCGACTCCGCGCCCGCGGTGTGCGTGTCGCACGGCGGCGGCGACGATGGTGACGACGACTGTGACCTCGACAGCTGCGTCCCGCCGCCCTACGACATCGCGAACCGCTGCGACGACCAGCGGCTGCCGGGCCCGATCACGAACCGGCTGAACAGGGCGCGCACCCTGCTCGAGCGCGCCCATGAGGCGCTGCGCCCGAGGCGCCAGCGCGTCCTTGCCCGCCTCGCCAGGCTGCAGCTCGAGCGGACCGGACGCATGATCCCTCGCCTGCTCGACGACGACTGCGAGGAATCGCTCGGCAACCTGGTCGACCGGGCAGCGCGCTGCGCGGCCTGTCCGCTGCCGGTCTCCCACGACGACGACTGAGCGCGCGGGTGGACCTGCCGCCGCGCGTCTGTTAGCGGCTCGTCCGCGTGTGCACCATCCTGCTGCGCCTCGCACCGGATGCCGACGAGACCGTGCTGCTCGCCGCCAATCGCGACGAGTTCCGTGATCGGGCTACCGACGACCCGATGGAGATCGCGCCCGCGGTGTTTGCCGGCCGCGATCGCCGGGCGGGCGGCACCTGGCTGGCCGTCGGCCGGCACGGACTCGCCGCCGTGACCAACATCTCGGCCATTCCACCCCGACCGGGTGCGCCGAGCCGGGGGCAGCTCCCGTTGCTGGCCCTCGCGGGAACCCTGCCCGCCGACCTGCATCCGTACAACGCCTTCAACCTGCTGATCGTCGACGCCGCCGGCGCCCGCGTGCTGACCCATCTCGGCGACGGCAGCATCGCCGGCCCCGTGCCGCTCGCCGCCGGACTGCACGTCATCGTCAACGCCCCGTTCCCGCGCGACGGCAGCGCGCGCGCCCGCCACGCCGCATCGCTCCTGGAGACCGCGCCGCCCGGGTTCGATCTGCTCACCAGCCACGGGCCGGACACCGACCACGGCCTCTGCCACCATGGTGAGGAGTACGGAACCGTGTCGTCGACGGTGGTCGCGCTCGACCGTGCGCTCCACGTGACGCGCTACCTCTACCGACCGGGGCTGCCGTGCCGGTCCCCGACCCTGGACCTCACCGCCGTCGCACGCGCCGTGACGCGCGCCTGAATCGCGCTCACG
>DASQCX010000049.1:0-2787 GCA_035634455.1 Burkholderiaceae bacterium | reverse complement strand
AGATGACGCACGCGATTCCGTGAAACAGGAACCCATGTCCGAACGCTCCCTTCCGATGCCCGCGGCCGTCCAGGCCCGCCTGTGGCAAGAAGCCGGCGACATGCCGGCCTACGTGATCCTCGACGGCGCCCAGAACCCCAGCCTGCTGGACGCGCTCTACGCCGACCACGCGCCGCCGTGGCGCTGCCTGTTCGGCGGCCAGCTCGAGCCCGACATGGCGACGGTCGCGCCCTACCTGGTCGAGCTCGAGCACAGCGCCGCGTTCACGCGCCGGCTGTTCGCAGAAGGCTGGGGCCAGAACTGGGGCGTGTTCCTCACCAGCCAGCTCGCGCTGCCGGCGCTGTGGCGCCACGTGCGGCAGCAGGTGCACGTCTACGGCCCCGACATGGAGTCGCTGTTCTTCCGCTTCTACGACCCGCGGGTGATGCGCAACTACCTGCCGACCTGTCCGGCCGGCCAGCTGGGCAGCTTCTTCGGCCCGGTCGACTTCTACATCGCCGAGGGCGAGATGCCGACGCGCGCGCACGCCTGGTCGGTCGCCGACGGGCAGCTCGTCGCGCAGACGATCGCCTGACGCCGCGCCGCCAACCGGGATCCGCCGCCATGCCCCCATCGATCGAGCTGAACATCGGCCACGCGCCGTCGCCGCGCCGCCGGCAGGAGGCCGAGGCGGGCGATGGCGCGGCGCCGTTCCGCATCGTCGTGCTGGGCGATTTCTCCGGCCGCTCGCGCGACGAGCGCGCGCCGCTGGGCGAGCGCCGCCCGCTGCGGGTCGACATCGACAACGTCGAGGCGCGCCTGGCCCAGCTCGCGCCGCGCGCCGAGATCGCCGGCCTGCAGGACAGGCAGGGCAAGCCGCTGCGCATCGAGATCGAGACGATGGACGAGTTCTCCGCCGACGGCATCGTCGCCCGCCTGCCCGCAGATGCGCTCGCGCACGCGGGCGCGAGCGCGCCGCCCGTGGCCGCGGCCGCGCCGCTGGCGTCCGGCGATGACGCGGCCGCCCTGATGAAGCGCCTGCTCGGCGGCGACCTGCCTGCCGGCGCGCCCGCGATGGCCGCCGCGCCGGCCTCGCGTCGGCCCGACGCCGTCGTCGACCGGCTGATCCGCCAGCTGATCGGCGACCAGCCCGCGACGCCGGCGCCGGTTGCCGCCGCGGGGCCCGGCGAGGCCGCCGCGCCGCTGCTGCGCCATGTGTTGCGCGATCCGGCCTGGCGCCATCTCGAATGCGCGTGGCGCGCGGTCGACCGCTTCGTGCGCACGCTGGACATGGCCGACGGCGCGGCCCGCCTCGAGCTGTTCGACTGCCGCGCGGACGAGCTCCTGGCCGACCTGGGCGCGTCCGGCGGCGACCCCGCGCGCGCGGCGCTCGCGGCGGCGCTGAAGGGCGACGGGCGCGGCTGCGACGTCGTCGTCACGCTCGAGGAATTCGGCCCCGGCCTGCCGGAGCTCGCGTTGCTGGGCGGGCTGGCTGCCGTCGCGGCGTCGCAGGGCGCCGTGCTGCTGGCCGGCGCCGCGCCGGCGCTGGCCGCGCTGGCCACCAGCGAGGCCGCGCAGGTGCTGGCGTCCGGCGAGTCGCGCGCCTGGCGCGCGCTGCGTGCGAGCGCGCTGGCGTCGCACGTCGGCCTGACCTTCCCGCGCCTGCTCGCGCGCCTGCCGTACGGGCCGCGCCACGACCCGGTGGCGGCGTTCGCGTTCGACGAGCTGGCCGACGCCGCCGGCGCCCCGTTGCACGACCTGCTGCTCTGGCGCAGCGCCGCGCTCGACGCCGCGCTGCTGCTGGCCCAGGGCCATACCCGGGGCGGTGTCGAGGCGGCGGTGCAGCTGGAGGACCTGCCGGCCTTCATCGACCGCAGCGGCGACGAGCCGCGCCTGCAGGCGGTGGCCGAAGCCTATCTCGGCGAGGGCGAGGCGGGCGTGCTCCAGGCGGCCGGCCTGATCACGCTGCAGAGCGACCGCCGCGTTCCGAACGCGCGCGTCACGGCCTGGCGATCGATCGCGGCATCCGGCAGCGAGCTGGCCGGCCGCTGGCAGGGCTGAACGGGCACGCGGCGGGCGGCGCGGCTACTTCGCCTTCTCCAGCACCAGCGCGCTGCCGTCCGATTCGTCCTCGAGGCTGAGCCGCCCCTTGGCCAGGCCGGTGATCGTGTAGTCGGCGTCGGTGCGGTCGCCGCTGCCCGCGATGTGCACATGGCAATCCTTGAGCGTCCAGCTGCCCGTGACGAACGGCGCGTGATGAAGGTACGACACGAAGCCCTGCTCGCCGTTGATGCGGGTGAACCGGGCCTCGTCGAAGGCGTCGCTGTTCTCGTCGACGTTGAGCCAGCTGCCCAGCAGCTGCTGCGCGGTCACGGTGCACGCCGAGGCCGTGGCCGGCTTCTGCAGCGCGGCCAGCCGCGCGGTGTAGGCCTCCGAGAGGCAGGCCGTCGTGCCGCACTTGTCGCGCGTGTTGGCGAGCCACTCGCGTTGCGACGTCTTGACGCCCGGATCGCGCTTGCTGGCGGACCGGTAGGTCGCCGCCATGCGCTCGTCGAGGCTGGCGAGACCGGGGTCCGCGCAGATCATGCGTTCGACGGATGTGCTCGCCTTGCCGCAGTCGAAGCTCGCGCCCAGGGCAGCGGCCGCGGCGGCCAGCAGCGCCGCCCCGACGGCGGTTCGTCCGATGATCATTTCCATTCCTTGCTGAACTTCTCGATGTTGCCCGGGTAGTCCGGGTTCAGGCTGCGCCAGCCCGCGCCGTTGTGGCCTTCCGCGATCTGTTCGTAGTTCCTGTTCTGCAGTCCCGAC
>DASQCX010000048.1:0-12115 GCA_035634455.1 Burkholderiaceae bacterium | reverse complement strand
GAGCGCCATGCCGCCCTCGACGATCGCCTTCTGCGCGAGCAGCATGCGGCGCACGTCGGCGTGCTCGATGAGGCGCACGGGCGGCGCGGCGGCGTCCTTCGCGCCGGCGGCCACCGACCGGCCCTGCGTGCGCTGGCGCAGAAGGCGATCGTCGAGGGCGGCATGGCGCTCGCGCTGTACTGCGCGCGCCTCGTCGACGAGCAGCGCACCGGCGCGCCCGCGGAAGCGGGCGAGGCGGGCGTGCTGCTGGAGCTGCTCACCCCGATCGCCAAGAGCTGGCCCAGCGAATGGGCGCTGGAGGCCAACAGCCTGGCGATCCAGATCCACGGCGGCTACGGCTACACGCGCGACTTCCCGGTGGAGCAGCACTGGCGCGACAACCGCCTGAACATGATCCACGAGGGCACGCACGGCATCCAGGCGTTGGACCTGCTGGGCCGCAAGGCGGTGATGCAGGGCGGCGCGGGCCTGAAGCTGCTGGCGCACCGCATCGATGCGACGATCGCGCGCGCGCTGCCGCAGGCGCGTCACGCGACGCACGCGAACGCGCTCGCGCAGGCGCTGCAGCGGCTCGGTGCGGCCACGCGCTCGGCCTGGGCGACCTCGGTGCCCGAAGACGCGCTCGCCAACGCCACGCCCTACCTGCAGGCCTTCGGCCACACGATCCTCGCGTGGCTGTGGCTGGACATCGGCGCAGCCATCGTCGAGAGCGGCGACGTCGAGTCCGCCGCCAACGTCGGCCGCCTGGCCGCGCTCGACTACTTCATGCGCTACGAGCTGCCCAAGACCGACGCCTGGCTGCGCGTCGTCGAGGCGCGCGACCGCACCTGCCGCGACGTCCCCGAGGACGCCTTCTGACTCCAACGACCCGAGACACGATGACCGCACCTTCCGCCATCCCCACCACCGCGTTCGCCGAACGCCGCCGCATCCAGTCGCTGTTCGACCTGACGGGCCGCGCCGCGCTGGTCACCGGCGGCTCGCGCGGCCTGGGCCTGCAGATCGCCGAGGCGCTCGGCGAGGCCGGCGCGCGCATCGTGATCAGCGCGCGCAAGGCGGGCGAGCTCGAAGCCGCGGTCGCGGCGCTGAAGGAGCGCGGCGTCCAGGCCGACTGGATCGCCGCCGACTCCAGCCAGCCCGCCGAGGTGCAGCGCCTGGCCGACGAGGCGATTGCGAAGCTGGGGCATGTCGACATCCTCGTCAACAACGCCGGCGCCACCTGGGGCGCGCCGGCCGAGGAGCATCCGCTCGACGCCTGGGACAAGGTGATGAACCTCAACGTCCGCGCCATCTTCCTGTTGTCGCAGGCGATCGGCAAGGCCAGCATGATCCCGCGCAGGTGCGGCCGCATCATCAACGTGGCGTCGATCGCGGGCCTGTCGGGCAACTCGCCCGGGATGACCACCGTCGCCTACAACACCAGCAAGGCCGCGGTGCTGAACTTCACGCGGGCGCTGGCCGGCGAGTGGGGCGTGCACGGCATCAACGTCAACGCGCTGGCGCCGGGCTTCTTCCCCAGCAAGATGACGGCGGGCCTGCTGGCGAGCCTCGGCGTCGACAACATGCGCGCCCACGCGCCGCTGCGCCGCCTCGGCGACGACGAGGACCTGAAGGGCGCCGCGCTGCTGCTGGCCAGCGACGCGGGCAAGCACATCACCGGCCAGCTGATCGCCGTCGACGGCGGCGTCAGCGCCGTGCACGGGGCCTGAGCTCATGACCGAGCAGCGCACCCCGCTGAAGTTCGCGCTCGACATCCCCTTCGTCGAGACGCTGGGCATGCAGCTGTGGCGCTTCGATTCGGGCGTCGCCGAGGTCAGCCTCGAGGTGCGGCCCGAGATGCTCAACTCGTGGGCCGTCGCGCACGGCGGCGTCGTGATGACGCTGCTGGACGTCGTGATGGCGCACGCCGCGCGCAGCGTGCGCGACGACACCGACGTGCCGGGCATCGTCACCCTCGAGATGAAGACCAGTTTCATGCGGCCCGCCACCGGCCGGCTGGTGGCCTGGGGCCACCTGCTGCACGGCACCCGGGGCACCGCCTTCTGCGAGGGCAGCGTGCGCGACGCCAGCGGCGCGCTGTGCGCCCACGCCACCGGCACCTTCAAATTCCTGCGCAAGCTCAAGCGCGGCGCCGAGCTCGACGCCGCTTCCTGACAATCACCGGCCGGCGCATACCCGATGTCGGCCCGCATCCACCACGGAGACCCCACCATGTCCACCATCAACCGCCAGATCCTCCTCGCCTCGCGTCCCGCCGGCGAGCCCGTCGCCGAGAACTTCAAGCTCGTCGAGACGCCCGTCGCGCCGCTGGCCGACGGCCAGGTGCTGGTGCGCCACCACTTCCTGAGCCTGGATCCGTACATGCGCGGCCGCATGAGCGACGCCAAGAGCTACGCCGCGCCGCAGCCGCTGGACGAGGTGATGATCGGCGGCACCGCCGGCGAGGTGGTCGAGTCGAGGAACCCGAACTTCAGGCCCGGCGACAAGGTCGTGGGCATGGGCGGCTGGCAGGAATACGCCGTCGTCGACGCCGGCCAGCGCGGCGTGCTGCAGAAGGTCGACACGACGCACGTGCCGCTGTCGGCCTACCTCGGCGCGGTGGGCATGCCCGGCGTCACCGGCTGGTACGGCCTGGTCAGGATCATCAACCCCAAGGCCGGCGAGACGGTGGTCGTCAGCTCCGCGGCCGGCGCCGTGGGCGGCGCGGTCGGCCAGCTCGCGAAGGCGCGTGGCTGCCGCGTCGTCGGCATCGCCGGCGGCCCGGACAAGTGCCGCATGGTCAAGGAGGAGCTCGGCTTCGACGAGTGCATCGACTACCGCCTGTACCCGGACGTGAAGACGATGAGCGGCGCGCTGAAGGCCGCCTGCCCGGACGGCATCGACGGCTACTTCGAGAACGTCGGCGGCCACCTGCTGGACGCGGTGATGCTGCGCTCCAACGCGTTCGCGCGCGTCGCCATGTGCGGGATGATCGCCGGCTACAACGGCGAGCCGATCCCGATGACGATGCCGCAGCTGATCCTGGTCAACCGCATGAAGATCGAAGGCTTTATCGTCAGCGAGCACATGGACGCCTGGCCCGAGGCGCTCAAGGAGCTCGGCACGCTGGTGGCCACCGGCAAGCTCAAGTACAAGGAATCGGTGGCGCAGGGCCTGCAGAACGCGCCCGAGGCCTTCTTCGGGCTGCTCAAGGGCAGGAACCAGGGCAAGCAGCTGGTAAAACTGGTCTGAGACCAACTTCCCGGACGAGAGCGCGATGCTGACCTGGCAATGGACCCGCTTCGAAGGCCTGAGCGGCGACGACGTGTACGACATGCTCGCGCTGCGGGCGCGCATCTTCGTGCTGGAGCAGGACTGCGCGTATCTCGATCCGGACGGCCTGGACCGCCAGTCGTGGCATCTGCTGGGTCGCGGCGCCGACGGCCGGCTGCTCGCGTACGTGCGCGTGTGCGACCCCGGCGTGAAGTTCGAGCCGCCGTCGATCGGCCGCGTGGTGGTCGACGCGTCGCAGCGCGGCACGGGGCTGGGCCACCGGCTGATCGCCGAGGCGCTGCGGCGCTGCGACGAGACCTGGCCCGGCCAGCGCAACCGCATCGGCGCGCAGGCGCACCTGCAGGAGTTCTACGGCCGCCACGGCTACGTGCCGGACAGCGAGATCTACCTGGAGGACGACATCCCCCACATCGACATGGAGCGGCCCGCATCATGAGCGCAGCGACGCACGTCGTGCTGAACCAGGTGCCTCCGTACGAGGACGTCAACCTGTTCGAGGCGGACGCCGCGCTGCGCGACGCGGTGAAGTTCAATGCGCCTTCGCTGGCGACCGACGGGCTGTCGTCGCTCGGCAAGGTGGCGGGCAGCGCCGGCATGCAGCGCCACGCGCGGCTGGCCAACCTGCACGCGCCGGTGCTGCACGCGCACGACCGCTTCGGCCATCGCATCGACGAGGTCGAGTTCCACCCCAGCTACCACGTGCTGCTGGGCGCGGCGCTGCACCACAGGCTGCACGGCTCGCCGTGGGAGGCCGGCGGCCCCAGCCACGTCGAGCGCGCTGCCGGCTTCATGCTGTTCACAGAGCTGGAGCCCTCGGTGCTGTGCCCGGTGTCGATGACCTACGCCGTCGCGCCCGCGCTGCGCGCCAACGCGGCGCTGCAACGGGCGTTCTCCGGCCTGCTGGCCAGTCCGCGCTACGACGCCCGCTTCCAGCTCGCCACGACGAAGACGGCGATGACGATGGGCATGGGCATGACGGAGAAGCAGGGCGGCTCCGACGTGCGCGCCAACACGACGCAGGCGGTGCGCGACGGCGCGGACGCCTGGGGCGAGCGCTATCGCCTCGTCGGCCACAAGTGGTTCATGTCGGCGCCGATGAGCGACGCCTTCCTGGTGGTCGCGCAGACGCCCGCCGGCCCGACCTGCTTGTTCCTGCCGCGCTGGCTGCCCGACGGCACGCTCAACGCCGTGCGCATCCAGCGCCTGAAGGACAAGCTGGGCAACAAGGCCAACGCGAGCTCCGAGGTCGAGTTCGTCGACGCGTTGGCCTGGCGCGTCGGCGACGAGGGCCGCGGCCTGCCGCAGATCCTCGCGATGGGCGCGCTGACCCGGCTGGACTGCGCGCTCGGCACCGCCGGCCTGATGCGGGGGGCGGTATCGCTCGCGCTGCATCACGCGACGCACCGAATGGCCTTCGGCAAGCGCCTGGTCGAGCACGCGCTGATGCGCAACGTGCTGGCCGACCTCGCGCTCGAGAGCGAGGCCGCGACGGCGCTCGCGCTGCGCCTGGCGCGCGCCGTCGACCGCAGCGAGGACGCGTCCACGCCCGCCGCCGAGCGCGAGCACGAGGCGCTGATGCGGCGCCTGCTGACGCCCGCGGCCAAGTACTGGGTCTGCAAGCGCGGCAGCCACCTCGCCCAGGAGGCGATGGAATGCCTGGGCGGCAACGGCTACGTCGAGGAGCACGGCGAGGGCGTGATGGCGCGCATCTACCGCGAGATGCCGCTGAACTCGATCTGGGAAGGCGCCGGCAACATCATGGCGCTGGACCTGCTGCGCGCGCTGCGCACGGGGGCGATCGCCGACGCGCTCGCGCACGAGATGCGCGCCGCCAAGGGCGCGCATCCGCTGCTCGACCGCGCGGCGCAGCGCCTGCTGGTGCGCGTGGAGAACGGCGTCGACGAGATCGACGCCCGCCGCCTCGCGCGCGATCTCGCGCTCGTCACGCAAGGCACGCTGCTTGCCCAGACCGCGCCCGCGCCGGTGCTTGCCGCGTTCTGCGAGAGCCGCCTCGACGGCGCGCCCGACGCGTTCGGCCAGCTCGGCTCGTCCACCGATTTCGATGCCATCCTCCGGCGCGCCGCGGCGCACTGATCCAACCTGAGCGAGACGACATGACCACGACTTCCTGGCAAGGCCGCACGGCCGTCATCACCGGCGCCGCCTCCGGCTTCGGCCTCGAAACCTCGCTGCTGGCCGCGCGCTTGGGGCTGAACGTCGTGATGGCCGACGTGATGATGGAGGCGCTGGGCGAGGCCGTCGCGCAGGTCCAGGCCCTCGGCGCGCAGGTGCTGTCACTGCGCTGCGACGTGCGCCACGCCGCCGACATCGAGGCGATGGGCGCCGCGACGCTGGCCCGCTTCGGCGCGCCGCACCTCGTGTTCAACAACGCGGGCGTCGGCGCCGGCGGGCTGATCTGGGAGCACACGGCGCGCGACTGGGACTGGGTGATGGGCGTCAACGTGATGGGCGTCGCGCACGGCGTGCGCGTGTTCACGCCGATGATGCTGGCCGCCGAGAAGGCCGATCCGGGCTACTCGGGCCACATCGTCAACACGGCGTCGATGGCGGGCCTCGTGAACATGCCCAACATGGGCGTCTACAACGTCAGCAAGCACGCGGTGGTGTCGCTCAGCGAGACGCTGTACCAGGACCTGAGGCTCGTGAGCGACCGCGTGCACGCCCACGTGCTGTGCCCGTACTTCGTGCCCACCGGCATCGCGCACAGCGAGCGCGCGCGCCCGCAGGACGCGCAGGAGGAAGGCCGCAAGGCGACGACCAGCCAGCGCGTGGCGCAGGGCCTGATCGAGAAGGCCGTGGCGGGCGGACGCGTGACGGCGGCGGACGTCGCGCAGTTCGTGTTCGACGCGCTGGAGGCCGACCGCTTCTACATCTACAGCCACCCGAAGGCGCTGGCGCCGGTGATGACGCGCGCCGATGACATCCTGGCCGGAACCAACCCGACCGACCCGTATCGCGAACGCCCGGAACTGGGCGAGCAGCTGCGCGCCGCGTTGCGCCGCTGAAGCGCTTTCAGGGTTCGTCCCGAGCGAAGCGTCCTCGGAACGAGCGTTCGCCTCATGTATCATGTCGGGGTAGGCAATACCTGAGACCATCGTCCTAAGGACTCCTCCGGCTCTCGTCGTGTGAACGGCGTTTCGGCTTGGTCGAACTCTCCAGTTTGATTTTCTTGCGTAGTACCTGCCCTGCGTTGGCATGTGCTGCGCATGATCTTGAAATTAGGATTTAGAGAATGACGACCGAAACCGGTGTTGTGAAGTGGTTCAATGATGGCAAGGGCTTCGGGTTCATCACCCCGGACTCCGGCGGCAAGGACCTGTTCGCCCACTTCAGCGAAATCAAGGGCGAGGGCTTCAAGAGCCTGGCCGAGAACCAACGCGTCGAATTCGAAGTCAAGCAAGGCCAGAAGGGCCTGCAGGCTTCGAACATCCGCGCGCTGTGATGTGCCGGCTGCGCGCTCGAACCGGGCGCGCAGCATGATGGCCGCGCAGCGTTCCACCGCGAAGCAGGATCCGGCATGAAGCCTCCCAAGGCATTGCCCGTCACCGCCGCCGACAAGGAAGAGGCGGCGCGCAAGGAACGTCTGCGCCTGGCCCTGCCGGCCGCCGTGGAGCTGTTGCGCACCCGGCAGGCCGGCCTGATCGCCGCCGCGGAGATCGAGGAATTCGTCGCCCTGAACTGGCTGGAATGGCATGGCGGCACGCTGCGCCTGACGGTCACCGGGACGAACGTCTGCTCCCAGGGCAAGGCCAGTTCGGCGGCTTCCCGCGGATGAGCGTGGGGCGCCCGCCACAGGGCGTCGCATCCCCGGGTTTCGCGCCGGACGACGAAACGGTCCGGAAAGCCTTAAAATAAACGGTTGCGTCCGTTTCGGCTTGAACGCGGCCCGCCCCATCGGCGAACCGTGGACCGACGACGGTCGCCGCCCAAGGTATCCAACGGCGCCGGTCGCGGCAACGCGATCCGTGCCTGCGCCATGCGCTCCGCACCGCCTCCTGCCCGGGCGTGCACGAGTGGCACGGCGCAACGCCATCTTCGAAGGCCATCCCGCTTCGCGGCCATCAGCCTCGCGTGGCACCGCTGGTCTTTCATCGCACAAATTTCAGGAGCGTTTTCAATGGCAAAAGAAGAACTGATCGAGATGCACGGGGTGGTCGAGGACGTGCTGCCGGACTCGCGCTACCGTGTGAAGCTGGACAACGGCCACGAGCTGGTCGCCTACACCTCCGGCAAGATGCGCAAGCACCACATCCGCATCCTGGCGGGCGACAAGGTGTCGCTGGAGCTGTCGCCCTACGACCTGACCAAGGGCCGCATCACCTTCCGCCACATCGAGCGCCGCGGCCCCGGTCCGGCCTGAGCGCGCGTCGTGCGGGGTGGTTCGCCCCCGCGCGGATCCAGACACGAAAAGCCCGCGGCTTCCGGCCGGCGGGCTTTTTTGCATGCCTGCGCGGCGGACGTCAGAGCAGCTTGCGGATGCGCCAGTTCGGCGCGTCCACCGACGCGGCGTCGCCGGCCTCCTCGGCGATGGGGCGAACGTCCCCCACCAGGTGCGCCAGCGCCTTGCCGGGCTCCTCCAGCTCCATCATGTGGGCGGAGTTCTCGAACATGACCAGGCCCTTGCGCGTCGCGTGCAGCGCGGCGAGCCAGTCGACCGCGAGCTGCGACGGCGTCTCGTAGTCGTGACGGCCGGCGAAGATGAAGACGGGGCAGTCGAGGTGCGTCACGCCGCGCACGTCCCAGCTCGTCATGGCCGCGAGCAGGCGCGGCAGCGACTCGCCGATGCCGTCCTCCGGCGACAGCTCCTTGCGGGTGTAGTCGGGCGAGAACTTGGCGGCGTCCTGAGCGTAGTCGAAGTCGGGGCGGCCCCAGGTCAGGCCGCCGGCAAGGCGCGGCCGCGCGCGAAGCGCCACGCGACGGTCCGCAGGTTGGCATGGACGACCCGCGGGAGCGCGGTCGCCGGCCGCCCTCAGCGCGCCGCGGGCAGCTCGAACACCAGGCAGGTGGTGGTGGCGTGCGCGAACAACGTGCCGTCCGGGCCGAACAGGCGCGCCTCGGCGGTCGCCAGCTGCTTGCCGCAATGGAGCACCGTGCCTTCGGCGCGCACGCGGCCGACCTTGGGCGACAGGCCGCGCACGTAGTTGACGCTCAGCTCGGCCGTCGTGTAGCCGCGGCCGGCGGGCATCAGCGTGTGGACGGCGCAGCCGAGCGCGGAGTCCAGCAGCGTGGCGAACCAGCCGCCGTGCACGCCGCCCATCGGGTTGAAGTGCTGCGGGCCGGGCGTGCCCTGGAACAGCGCCTTGCCGGGGGCGACGCGGATCAGCGAGAAGTCCAGCGTCCGGGCGATCGGCGCGAACGGCAGCAGGCCGTCCAGCATCGCCTGCATCTGCTCCAGGCCGCTCTTGCCGGCCCACTGCTGCGGCGAGGCGACGCCGGGGCCGGCGCGGTTCATGACCGCCTCGCGGGCGTCGCCCTCGGCGATCCACTGCTGCAGGACGGCCTGCGCCTCGTCGGTGGACAGGCGCGGCGAGGCGGGCGGAGCGAGCACGGCGGACATGGGCTTCCTTTCGAACTATCGATGCATATGCAACCAATGTAGCTGCAACTATAATCGACGCATGTCGCCTTCTTTACAGCCTGGACGCGAGTCCGCCGCCGGCGTCGAGCGGCCGCAGGGCTGCACCAACCTCAAGCTGCGCCAGCTGATGCGCCGCGTCGCCCAGCGCTACGACGCCGAGGTGGGGCAGGTGGGCCTGAAGGGCACGCAGTACTCGCTGCTGAGCTATGTCGTCAAGCTCGGGCCGATCCGCCCGGTCGACCTCGCGGAGGCGATGAACGTCGATGCCTCGACGCTGTCGCGCAACCTCAAGCCGCTGGTCGCGGCGGGCTGGCTGACGCTGGAGGCGGGCGCGGACGCGCGCAGCCGCCTGGTGCAGGCGACGGACGCGGGGCGCGCGAAGCGGGCGGAGGCGCAGCGCCGCTGGCGCGTCGCGCAGGAGAGCCTCAACGCGGCGCTGGGGCCGCGGCGCGTGGTCGCGCTGCACGCGCTGATCGACGAGGCGATGCGGGCGCTGGACGAGGCGGCCTGACGCTCACGCCTCGTCGGAAGGGCGATCGCGCTCGTACTGCGGCACGGGCAGCGGCGGCAGCCAGGGTTCGCGCCGCAGCGTCCAGATCTCGTACTGCGGCGCCAGCGAGCCGACGTCGTCGAAGCTGCCCAGGTGCAGCTCGATGAACTCGCCGGCGTCGTCGGCCCAGAAGATCGGCGCGCCGCAGGTCGCGCAGCCGAGGCGCTGCGAATGTTCGGCGGAGCGCCAGCGGCCGGCGGGCCCGCTCCAGGCGACCTGTGCCGCCGCGTAGGTGGCGAAGGCGTTGAACGGCGCGCCGTGGCGGCGGCGGCACGTCATGCAATGGCACAGGCCGACGCCCAGGGGCTCGCCGCGCGCCTCGAAGCGCAGCGCGCCGCAGGCGCAGCCGCCGTGGCGCAGTCGGGATGCGGGAGCTGCGGGGGCGGGCGAGGCGGGCGTCATCGGCCCATTCTCGCGCCGCCGCGGGCGTCAGCGTCCGGTCTTGGCGGAAGCCTGCAGGCGCGTGGCGGAGAAGTTCCAGGACAGCGCGTGGGCGCGGTTGGCGGCGTCGCGCGTGTCGTCGATCGGCAGCGTGACGTCCAGCGAGCCGAAGTCGGTGCGCGGCAGGTCGGGCGCGCCGCTCTTTTGCTGCAGGTAGTGCCACACCACCGTCAGCGCCTTGCCGAGCGCGTGGTACTCGCGGCCGCGGCCGGCCAGGCAGTAGGCCTCGCGCGCCTTGATCAGGTCCATCAGCATGGCGCGTTCGGTGGCGCTCAGGCCCGGGGCGAGGGGATCGATGTCTTGGGCGGCGGTCATGGGAGGGTCGTGGGGCGTGAGAAGGCGCGCGGGGCCAGGATGTCCGCGCTGCCGCAATGATGGGTGCGAGGCCGTGACTTCATTCACGAAATGATTCGGCCATCCTCGGGCCAATTCGACCCATCGAGGTAACAGGGCGCAACCGGTCGAGCAGGGCGTCGACGCCGGTCCTTACGTCTTGAGAGAACCTGGCGGCGGCGTCGCATCGGGGCCCGCGATCCGTACCACATCCGGGGCCCGAAAAGCCCCACGCGGCGCGTCGGGATCCGTTACCTCGCTATGGCAAACTCGCGCGCTTCGCGACGCCAGACGGGCAACGAGTTTTGGAAAAGATCCTTCTTCAGATCGCGGCGGAACTGCAGGTCCGCCCCGCACAGGTCAACGCGGCGGTGACGCTGCTGGACGGTGGCGCGACGGTGCCGTTCATCGCCCGCTATCGCAAGGAAGTCACCGACAACCTCGACGACGCGCAGCTGCGCGAGCTCGAGGCGCGTCTGGCCTACCTGCGCGAGCTGGAAGACCGCCGCGCCGCGGTGCTCAAGAGCATCGATGAGCAGGGCAAGCTCACGCCCGCGCTGGCCGAGGCCATCGCCGCCGCGCCGACCAAGCAGGAGCTGGAAGACCTCTACCTGCCGTTCAAGCAGAAGCGCCGCACCAAGGGCATGATCGCCCGCGAGGCCGGCCTCGAGCCGCTGGCCGACAAGCTGTTCGCCGACCCGACGCTGGATCCGCACGCCCAGGCCGCCGCCTTCGTCAACGCCGATGCCGGTTTCGCCGATGCGTTCGCGGTGCTCGACGGCGTGCGCGACCTGCTGTCCGAGCGCTGGGCCGAGGACGCCGCGCTGGTGGGCGCGCTGCGCGAGTGGCTGTGGGCGGAGGGTGTCCTGCAATCGAAGAAGATGGACGGCAAGGACGAGCACAACGCCGACGTCGCCAAGTTCCGCGACTACTTCGACTACTCCGAGCCGATCGGCACGGTGCCCTCGCATCGCGCGCTGGCCGTGTTCCGCGGCCGCACGCAGGAGGTGCTGGACGCCAAGCTCGTGCTCGACGAGGAACTCGTCCCCGGCCAGCCGAGCCTGGCCGAAGGCCGCATCGCGCGCCACCTGGGCTGGGCCCACGGCAAGCGCGCGGGCGACGATCTGATCAAGCGCACGGTGGCGTGGACGTGGAAGGTCAAGCTGTCGCTGAGCCTGGAGCGCGACCTGTTCGGCCGCGTGCGCGAGGAGGCCGAGAAGGTCGCGATCCGCGTGTTCGCCGAGAACCTGCGCGACCTGCTGCTGGCCGCACCCGCCGGCAAGCGCGTCGTGATGGGCCTGGACCCCGGCATCCGCACCGGCGTGAAGGTGGCCGTCGTCTCCGACACCGGCAAGGTGCTGGCCACGCACACCGTCTACCCGCACGAGCCGCGCTGCGACTGGGAAGGCTCGCTGCACGCGCTGGGCCGCCTGGTGGCGCAGCACGGGGTCAACCTGATCGCCATCGGCAACGGCACCGCGAGCCGCGAGACGGACAAGCTCGCCGGCGACCTGATCAAGCGCGTGCAGCAGCTCGCGCCGGACGTGAAGATCGACAAGATCGTCGTCAGCGAGGCCGGCGCCTCGGTGTACTCGGCCTCCGAGTTCGCCAGCAAGGAGCTGCCCGACCTGGACGTGAGCCTGCGCGGCGCCGTCTCCATCGCGCGCCGCCTGCAGGATCCGCTGGCCGAGCTGGTGAAGATCGACCCCAAGAGCATCGGCGTCGGCCAGTACCAGCACGACGTCAACCAGAGCGAGCTGGCCAAGACGCTGGACGCCGTCGTCGAGGACTGCGTGAACAAGGTCGGCGTCGACCTCAACACCGCGTCGGCGCCGCTGCTGGCGCGCGTGTCGGGCCTGAGCCAGGCCGTGGCCAGCTCCATCGTGCGCTGGCGCGACGCCAACGGCGCGTTCGCGGCG
>DASQCX010000047.1:0-13870 GCA_035634455.1 Burkholderiaceae bacterium | reverse complement strand
CCGCAGCACCGGGTCGACGACGCTCGGAGGGCATCGCCTCGACTACCGCGTCGAGGCCGCCTTCGTGCCGGTGGTCAGCACCGAGCTCGGCGAGCAGCGCGGCGAGCCGCAGGCGGCGGTCTTCACCACGGCCTATCTGCTCGAGCGGCCCGAAGGCGCCACCGCCCCGCGCCCCGTGTGCTTCGCGTTCAACGGCGGCCCGGGCTCGTCGTCCATCTGGCTGCACATCGGCGCGCTCGGCCCCAAGCGTGTGCCGATCAACGACGACGGCACGATGCCGCGGCCGCCCTACGCGGGCGAGGACAACCCCGCGAGCTGGTTCGAGCATTTCGACCTCGTCTTCATCGACCCGCCGCACACCGGCTACTCGATCACGGCGAGCGACGACGCGCGCAAGAAGATGCTGTCGGTCGACGGCGACGTCGCCTGCCTGACCGAGGTGATCCGCAGCTGGCTGTCGCGCCACCAGCGCTGGAACTCGACCATCTACGTGGCCGGCGAGAGCTACGGCACGACGCGCGGCGCGGCCATCGCCGACAAGCTGGCGGAGCAGGGCGTGTCGCTGGCGGGGCTGATCCTGATCTCGTGCGCGATGGACCTGCAGTCCATCGTCTTCGAGCCGCGCAACGACCTGCCGTACGCGCTGTTCCTGCCCGCGTACGCCGGCGTCGCGCAGTACCACGGCTGCCTCAAGGGCCCGCAGTCGAAATCGGCGGCCGCGGCGCGTGCGCTGGCGACCGACTTCGTCGAATCCGACTACCTGCGCGTGCTGCACAAGGGCGCGGGCGCCACCGACGACGAGCGCGCGAAAGTGGCCAAGCGCATGGCGGAGCTCACGGGCCTGCCGCAGACGCTGGTGGAGCAGCGCAACCTGCGCATCTCCGACAGCACCTTCTTCACCGAGCTGCTGCGCGACCGCGGCCAGATCGTCGGCCGGCTGGAAGCGCGCGTCGCCGGGCCGATGGGGCTGTCGCGCACGCACGAGTGGGAGTTCGACCCGGGCATGGAGGCGCTGGTCGGCCCGTACACGATGGGCGGCATGGGCTACTTCATCGGCACGCTGGGCTTCGACCCGGCGTGGCACTACGAGGTGCTGTCCATGGACACCAACAAGCACTGGAACTGGAACCGCGGCGAGGCGCAGGGCAACGCGTTCTGCAGCACCAGCCCCGACCTGTCGCGCGCGCTGCGCCGCAACCCGCACCTGCGCGTGCTGGTGGCCAGCGGCCACTTCGACCTCGGCACCCCGTCCACCGCCAGCGACTGGTCGCTCGCCCAGCTCGACATCCCCGCCGACGTGCGCCAGCGCGTGACGCATCACTACTATGACGCGGGGCACATGATGTACACGCGCGACGAGGACCTGGCCAAGCTGAAGAAGGATCTCGCGGCGTGGCTGCCGTGAGCCCCGCGCACGCGTCCGCGCGTCGGCGCCGGGCGGCGCAGTAACCCACGCGACACGGGCGTCGCCACGGCGTTCGTAGAATGCCCGCGTCGGCCCGCAAGGCCGACAGCGTTCTCAGGGCGGGGCGGAATTCCCCACCGGCGGTATCCGCGATTCGTCGCGGGAGCCCGCGAGCGCCTTCGCGTCCATGCGAGCGAAGGGTCAGCAGACCTGGTGCGATGCCAGGGCCGACGGTCACAGTCCGGATGAAAGAGAAACGCGAAGTGTGAGCTGCCGCATTGCCGCTTGAAACCGGCCGTGCGGCCGCTGCGTTCTCGCGCGCCCTGATTCTGGCAACCACTCGAAACGTGAGCAAACCATGAATCAGATGACTCCCCACCTCTCCAATGCCGCCTCGGCGGCCACCGCGACCAGCGCGGGGGCCCGCATCGCGGTGATCTGCGCCGCCTGGCACACCGACATCGTCGACCGCGCGAAGCAGTCGCTGCTGGCCGAGTTCGAGCGAAGTCCGACGCCGCCGGGCCGGGTCGACCAGTTCGAGGTGCCCGGCGCCTTCGAGATCCCGCTGCTCGCGCAGACGCTCGCGCGCTCCGGCCGCTACGACGCCGTCGTCGCCTGCGGGCTGGTGGTCAACGGCGGCATCTACCGCCACGAGTTCGTCGGCGCGGCCGTGATCGACGGCCTGATGCGCGTGCAGCTGGACACCGGCGTGCCGGTGATGTCGGCGGTGCTGACGCCGCGCGACTTCCACGACCACGACGAGCACAAGCGCTTCTTCGCCGAGCACTTCGTCAAGAAGGGCGTCGAGGTCGCGCAGGCCTGCCTGATGACGATCGCGGGGCTGCGGCGCGCGCACCTCGCGCTGGCCGCGTAGTCAGGCGCGCGGCAGCGCCAGCACGAAGCGCACGCCGCCGGGCACGTTCTCGGCGGCGATCGTGCCGCCCATCTTGGCCAGGTAGGTCTTGGCGACGAACAGGCCCTGGCCGCGCTGCGGCGCGTGCCGGTCGTCGCCGTTCGCGGACTCGTCTTCCGGCGCGCCGGAGACGCCGTACTCGAAGATCTTGTCGATCAATCCGGGCGGAATCGGGTCGCCTTCGTTGTGCAGCTCCACCGTCGCGCGCGCCTCGTCCGCGCGCAGGCGCAGCGTGACGGGCGTGCCCGCGCGGCGGTGGCGCTGCGCGTTCTGCAGTACGTGCGTGACGACGTCCTCCAGCGAGTATTCGTCGGCGCGCACCACCACCGGCTCGCCGGGGCCGTCGTAGATGACGTCGAAGAGGCCGGCGTGCGGCGCGTTGGCGGCCACGGCGGCGAGGAAGGCGTCGAGCTCCAGCGTCGCCAGCTGCAGCGTGGTCGTCTCGAAGGCCTCGCCGGGCGAGGCGCTGCCGTACAGCACGCGCACCGCCTGCTGCATGCGCAGGATGTAGCGCCGGCTCGCGTCGTCGGGCGCGCCGTGCAGCGCGATCAGCGACTGCAGCGGCGACATGATCTCGTGGCCGACCGCCATCCATTGGTCCTTCTCGCGCTCGGCGCGCAGGCGCTCACGCTGCAGGCTCTCGTCGACGCGCTGCAGCAGCTCGGCCAGGTTGCTCGCGAGCACGCCCAGCTCGTCGGGGCCGCGCAGGTCGGCGACGTCCAGCGCCGACAGCCGGCTGCCGGCGCCGCCGTCCTCGGCCACCGCGGCGGTGACGGCGCGCGAGCGCTTGGTCAGCATCGTGATGCGGCGGATGATCGTCCACTCGATCGCGCCCCAGGCCAGCGCGAGCGCCACCAGCATCGCCACGACGAACCACGACACCCGCGTCGCCACCAGCGCCAGCGCGCGATTGGCGCTGCGCTCGTCGCCGTAGCCATGCAGCTCGTAGCTGCCGGCGGCGGTGCGGATGGTCTCGGTGTCCTCGATGGGCACGTCCTCGTCCTCGATCGGCAGCCGGCGCAGCAGGCCGCGGATCGCGTAGCCGAGGAAGTCGTTGACGGCCTGCGGCATCCAGCCCGACGCCGGCTGCGCGGCCGGCGGCTGGCCCTTGATCGTGGCCAGCGGCTCGCTGGTCCTGCCGTCGAGCTTGCGCAGCTGCAGCGTCTCGCCGGGCAGCAGCTGCGCGCCGAGGTCGGCGAGCGAGAAGGGCGCCGTCGCGCCGGGGCGCGCGCTGTCGAACAGCGGCGTGCCGTCGCCGGGCGCGAGCCATTGGACGCGGACGTCGATGCGGTTCATGTCCGCCGGCGGCCACACCGGATGCGCCGACACCAGCACGTCCTCGTGCAGCACCTCCACCGGCAGCCGCACCGAGAAGAACGCGCGGCGCGCGCAGGTGGCGACGTCCGCACCGCCGTCGGTGCACGGGCCGCCTTGCCACAGCCAGCCGCGGAAGTCGCGCACGGGGCGCGGCAGCGCGGCGCCGCCGTCGTCCACGGCGAAGCCGGTGAGGCGGCCGCGCACGACGCTGACCGCGGTGGCGGTCTCGGGCTCGAACGGCGCGATCCAGGCGTAGCGGCGGCCGCGCAGCGCGACGTCCACGCGCAGCCGCGTTGCCAGCGCCAGGTCGTGCTCGCCCGTCCGGTGCGCCACCGGCGGCGGCCCGGACGCATGCCCCACCACGTACACGAAGCCGCCCGCCCACGGGTTGCTGCCGAGGGCCACGCACAGCCCCGCGCCGTCCGGGTACTGGCGCGAGCAGCCGGCCATCTCGACCGCCTGCTCGACCTTGTTGTGGTCGTCGAAGTCCAGCGCCGCGAACGGCAGCACCAGCGGGTGCACCGCGCCGGGAAACGCCGCCGGCGTCGACGCGGCCGGCGCCGGCGGATTCAGCAGCGCGAGCTGGCCGGCGGGATGGCGCAGCTGCGCGGCCACCTGGCCCATGGTCTTCGCGAAGCCCTGGCGGTAGCTGCGGTGGCTCAGCTCCTTTTCGTCCTGTAGCACCGACAGCGCGATCGCCACCGTGGCCAGCGCCAGCAGCAGGAACACGCCGCGGAAGAACAGCCGCAGCCGGAAGAACGCGAGGCCCGGCCAGGCGGCCAGGCGGGCGCGCCAGCTCACCTCAGTGGCCCGTGGCAGCCGGCGTGGCCAGCCAGCGGAAGCCGCGCATCGGGACGCTCTCGATGCCCTCGAACGCCGGATCGATGTCGCGGAACGCCTCGCGGATCGTGCTGATGTGCTTGCGCACGTTGTCGCGATTGCGCCCAGTCTTCACCACCTGGAACAGCTCGTCGTAGGACACCACCTCGCCGCGGTGCGCCTGCAGCGCGGCGAGGATGCGCTGCGCCGTCAGCGGCAGGTTGACGCGATGGCCGCGCCACAGCACGGCGCCCTGGCCCAGTGGGTCGATGCTCAGCTCCTGGTCGACGGCCATCGTCGCCGCGCCGGCCGCGTTCCTCGGCGCCGGGCGATCCCTGGACGCGCGCAGCATCTCCAGCACGGTGTCGATGAAGTCGGACTCCTCGAAGGTGGTCTTCTGCAGGTAGTCCCAGGCGTCGAGCGCCTTCATGATGCTGCGGTAGATCGTGGCGGGCATCGCCGAGACCACCAGCACCGGCGTGCCGTGCTGCTTGTTGATGGCGTTGATCAGCGCGACGCCGGCGTGGCGCTCGCGGCCCAGCTCGATGTCCATCACGACCAGGTCGTAGCGCTCGCGGGCGATCGCGGCCTCGGCCTCGTCGCGCGTGAACCACTGGTCGACCTGCAGCCCCGGGCGCGCCGACAGGATCCAGCCCTTGAGCTGGTCGCTCGTGGGCGGGTCGTCTTCGATGATCGCGACGCGGGCGGTGTTCGACACGGTGGCAGGCCTTTCGACGGACGGACGCCGGTCGCGGCGCCCGCGCCGATTATCCGGCGCCCCAGGGCGGCGCAGCGTGAGCGTTTTCTCCGCGTCCGTGAGCACAACGCCGGCGGCGCGCCGTTGAACGCTCCCGGCGCGCTCGAAACAATGGGCGCCGATACGGAGGAAGAGCGCCATGAGAGTTCGAACCCCGCGCGGCAGCGGCCAGATCGGCTACCGCATGACCCGCCGCCGCCATGACTTCGGCCACCCGCACGACGGCGGCCATCCGCTGCGCACCGTCGCGATCCTGGTGCTTGCCGCCGCGGCGGCCGTCGCCTGCATCGCCTTCCCGCCGGCCGCGACGCTCGCGCCGCCGGACGCGTCAGCGGTCGACATCAGTCTTCGCTAGGCGCGGTCGGCGTGTACCTGACCTCGTTGCCGATCGCATAGAAGTGCCCGCCCGCGATGTGGTGCAGCGAGCGCAGCGAGTCGTCGGCGTCGTCGAAGTGCCAGCGGCCGTTGCGGAACACGCGGTCGTCGGCCCAGGCGGCGACGACCTCGCCCAGGAACAGGTCGTAGGCCTGCTCGATGTGCGGCTCGGGCAGGCGCCGGCATTCCAGCCAGGCGACGCAGCCGTCGACCAGCGGCACGCCGGTGGCGGGGCCGGGCTCGGCGGCGGCGAGGGCGTCGCCGAACTTCTCGACGTCGCGGCCACTGACGCTGCCGACGTGGTCGGTCAGCGCGGCCATCGCCACGGTCGGCACGGCCAGCGCGAAGCGGCCGCTGGCCAGCAGCAGCTCGCGGGTGAAGGTCTGCTTGTCGAGGACGACGGCCACCTTGGGCGGCGTGAAGTCGAGCGGCATCGACCAGGCCGCGGCCATCACGTTGCGGCGGCCGGCGTGCTCGGCGCTCACCAGCACCGTGGGGCCGTGGTTCAGGAGGCGGGTGCAGCGATCGAGGGGGACGGGTTGGCGCATGGCGGGATTCTCGCCGCCGCCGCAGTGGCTTGCGCCGACCTGTTGCGTTGACCGTTTTTGAATGGGGCCTTCGACTCCGCTGCACGGACGGCCGCGAGGGCCGGGGGAAGATCGCCCCGTCCGCGCCGCACCTGCCCGTGCGGCGCATCGTCCCTCCCACCGCCAACAGGATCGCCCCATGTCCGAAGCCCTGAACGAAACCGCCCTGAAGCAGCTGTTCCTCGAAGCCCGCACCTTCAACAAGTTCCAGTCGCGCCCGATCGACGACGCCAAGCTGCGCGAGCTGGTCGACCTGATGAAGTGGGGCCCGACCTCCATGAACTCGCAGCCGGGCCGCATCGTGTTCGTGCGCAGCGACGAGGCCAAGGCCAGGCTCAAGGGCGCGCTGATGGGCGGCAACGTCGACAAGACGATGGCCGCGCCGGTCACGGCCATCGTCGCCTACGACACCGGGTTCCACGAGCACCTGCCCGCGCAGTTCCCCGCGATGCCGGGCGCGCGCGACATGTTCCACGGCAACGCGCCGCTGATCGAGGTCACCGGCCTGCGCAACAGCAGCCTGCAGGGGGCCTACCTGATCCTGGCCGCCCGCGCGCTGGGTCTGGACGCCGGCCCGATGAGCGGCTTCGACAACGCCGCCGTCGACAAGGCCTTCTTCCCGGACGGCCAGTGGAAGTCCAACTTCCTGATCAACCTCGGCTACGGCGACGCCAGCGGCAACTGGCCGCGCGGCCCGCGCCTGCCGTTCCAGACGATGGCGCGCATCGCCTGACGCGCCGCCGGCGCATGCCAGGGCCGCCGCGTGCGGCCCTTTTTGTTGGGCGGGCGCTACCCGGTGCCGGGCCGTTGCGCAACATGGCACATTCGAACGGGGTGTTGCGACGGGATGCGGGCTTTCGCCGTACATTCACCCCGTCCCTGCAGAGGGACGGCCATGGTGACGGCTGGGAGGCCGCTTGAACGACGTTGCACGACTTTTCCTCGACACCTACGCCCGCGGCGGCGAGGTCGACGGCGGCTGGAAGTACGGCCGGGCGTTGCAGCAGGCGCAGCTGGACTACTCGGAGGACAGCCTCGACCGCATCGACCTGCTGCTCAAGGCCATCCGCGAGCGCGCCGCGCCGCAGCACGACGACTTCATCGCCGACCCGCAGGGCCGCAACTTCCTCGCGCTGCTGGCGTTCTACCTGATGGCCATGCTGTCGCGCCGCAGCGGCGCCGAGATCGAGTGGCACGACACCCGCTCCGCGCAGGAGGCCACCGCCGACTGGGCCCACATCGAGGCGACCCCGTTCACGCGCCTGGTGGCGCTCGCGCCCGACCAGGGCCTGCTGTTCCTGCCGCTGGTGTGGCTGCACGACCGCCTGTTCTCGCTGGGGCTGGGGCAGGTCGAGACGGCGTCCGGCTACCTGAGGAGCGTCGCCCAGGAGCTCGAATACGACCTGCCGATGGCCTGGTGGAACGCGGCGCGCCTGCTGGGCGTGGCCGCGTCGACGCTGATGTCGCAGGTCGCCGAGGGCCGTCCCGCGCTGCCGCAGCTCGCATGGCAGCATCCGCGCGGGCAGCGCGTCAACACGGTCACGCTGGCCTACGACGGCCCCGACGCCGTCGCCCACGGCGAAGCGGCGCTGGCCGACAACCGCGAGCAGGCGGCGTGGCGGACCTTCGCGCACGACACCTGGATCCATTCGTCGGGCAAGCGCGTGGCCGCCGTCTCGGCGACGGTGCAGACCTACGGGCCGTCGCCGCTGCGCCTGCGCATGGCCTTCCGCTACCTGCGCGCGGCCGACGGCGAGCCGTTCGCCATCCTCGATCCGGCGGTGTGGGAGTTCGACATCCCCGAGGAGATCTTCCTGCGCCTGGACGCCGCCGTCCGGCGCGGCGCGCGCAGCGTGCGCTGGCCGTCGGGCCGGTCGTGGAGCGACTTCTACGCCGGCCGGCGCGACGTGCCCTCGCTGCTGCCGGCCGCGGTCGGCGTGCCGCCGGCCTATCGCAGCGGCGAGCAAGCGCGCCTGGGCGACGCCGTGCTGACCGACGGCGGCCTCCACCCTGGCCGCGTCGTGGCGCTGGTGCCGGGCGCCGACGGCCACATGGCCTGCGAGTGCCTGGACGTCCGCGGCAACCGGCGCACGGTCACGGCGACGCGCTTGCGCGAGGACGTCGCGTTCGTCGCGCGCGACCCGGCCGACCCTGCGGCCGCGTGCGTCCAGTGGCTGCGGTCGCGCCTGCTGAAGCCGGAGCGCGGCGGGGCCGACGCGAACGCGCTCGGCGGCGCCGCGCACGCCGGCTTCGCGCTCGGCAACCTGATGTGGCAGGGCCTGGCGTTGCCCAAGGACCGCGCGGGCGCGCTGCCGCTGTGGCAGGCCGCGGCCGCCGCCGGCAACCCTGCGGCCGAACTGGCGCTGGCCGTCGCGACCATCGAGGGCGACACCGTCAAGCCCGACGTGCCCAAGGGCCTGGCCCTGCTGCGAAGCGCCGTCGCCAAGGGCCACGCGCCGGCGTTCGCGCGCCTGGGCCAGGAGCTCGAGACGGGCCTGCACGTGCCCGCGGACACCGCGCAGGCCGTGAGCGTGCTCACGCGCGCGGCCGAGGCCGGCAACGCCCACGGCACCTACCGCCTGGCCTGGATGCACCGCATCGGCAAGGGCGTCAAGCACGACATGGCGCGCTGCATCGCGCTGCTGTCGCAGGCCGCGGCCGGCGATTTCGCGCAGGCGCAGTACGAGCTGGCGGTGCATTGCAGCACCGGCGACGGCGTGCCGCAGGACGACGAGCGCGCCGCCTACTGGCTCGAGCGCGCGGTGCAGGGCGACCACGGCGAGGCGATGATCATGCTCGCCGGCAAGCACGAACGCGGGCGCGGCGTGCCGCAGGATCTGGAGAAGGCCGTGGCGCTGTACCGCCGCGCCGCCGACAAGCGCATCCCCGCCGCCTGGTACCACCTGGGCGTGCTCACCGCCGACGGCCGCGGCCTGGAGCGCGACCTGCGCGAGGCGATGCGCCTGATGACGCTGGCCGCGCGCGACGGCGTGCAGGACGCGCGCGAGCAGCTCGAGGATCTCGAGCTCGCGATGACGCGCGAATCGCGCGGCTGAAGCCGGCGCGTCGCGTCAGGCGGCGCGCGCCTCGAGCTCGCCGTGGCGCACGACGACCAGGCCGGGCATCGGATCGCGCGTCAGCCGCTCGACCAGCGTCCCCGCCAGCGCGGCGTCCACCAGCGCCGCGAAGCGGCCCCAGCGGCGCAGCACGACCGCGTCGCCCCAGGCGGCGGCGAGCGCGTCGCGCATCTCGGGCTTCGCGTCGCCGTGGCCCTGGCGCAGCGCCTGCGCCAGCAGCGAGTTGAAGAACAGGTTGAACTCGATGCGCAGCTCGGACGGCAGCGACTCGGCGATGCCGCGGGCGCGCTGGCCCCAGCCCGGCACGGACAGCTGCAGCGTCAGCACGGCCTGCAGCTCCTGGATCGGGTTGACCAGGCGCACGCGGTTGGGCGGCAGCACCCGCAGCGGGATGCGTGCCGCCTCGTCGTGCGGCAGCGGCGTCGCCAGCGACTTCAGCGCCACGATGCGGCGCCAGTGGCGCAGCGGCAGGCCGTCGGCGTCGGTCTCGGGGTCGACCTCGGCGCGGGCCAGGGCGTCGCGGGCCGCGTCCCAGTCGATCGCGGCCCAGCGCTCGGCGAACGCCGGATCCAGCAGCACGAGGTTGCCGGCGACCCAGCCGCGGCGCGCGTCGATGGTCAGCACGCGGGCGTCGTCGCGCAGCGCGCGGCCGGTGACCGGGCAGTGCGTGGCCGCCTCCAGCGAGCGCAGCACCTGCGGCGTGATCTGGTGGTCGTCGAAGGCCTCGCCGCGCTGCCAGGCGGCCAGGCGCAGCGCGAGCCAGCGCGTGACGGCCAGCGTGGCCGGGCGCGTGCGGCGCGTCATCAGGCGGCGGCCGCGCTCCCAGCCCTCGCGGACCGGATGGCCCGGCCACAGGCAGGGCGCGGGCGGCACCAGGCCGTAGCGGGCGTAGTCGAAGCCGAGGGCGTCGCCCGGATCGACCGCGGCGTCGCCCCGCGCCTGCGATGCCTGCGCGCGCACCGGCCTGGCGGCGCCGTGTGCCAGGGCGAGCTCGGCGCGCTTGCCGCGGGGGGCGAAGTTGAAGGTGGCCTGGTCCATGGTGCGTCCTCGGTCTGATCTGAGAATGAGGCCAGTTTCGGCCGTCAAAAGCTCACACGATGAGCTACGGCAAAATAGGCGTCCATGGACAGGACAGAACGCTTCTACCGGATCGAGCTGCTGATCAAGCGACAGGCCGGCGTCACCTTCGAACAACTGCGCGACGAGCTCGAGGTCTCGCCCGCCACGCTCAAGCGCGACCTGCAGTACCTGCGCGACCGCATGGACGCGCCCATCGTCTACGACCGCGGCGACAACGTCTACCGCTTCGCCGACGGCGTCGCCGAGGCGGCCAACGGCGGCCCGCTCGCGCGTGAGCGCGGCGGCAGGACGCACGAGCTGCCCGGCGTGTGGTTCAGCGAGAAGGAGCTCCACGCGCTGCTGACGATGCACCAGCTGATGGCCGGCCTCGACGACGGCGGCGTGCTGGGCCGTCACCTGCAGCCGCTGCTGGACAAGCTGCACGGCATGCTGGGCGCCTCCGCCGAGGAGGCGCAGGCGCTGATGCGCCGCGTGCGCATCGTCAGCCCGGCCAAGCGCGCGGTGGCCAGCCGCTGGTTCGAGGAGGCCGTCAGCGCCGTGCTGAGCCGGCGCCGCCTGCTGATCAGCTACTACACGCGCAGCAAGCGCAGCGAGTCCGAGCGCGTGCTGTCGCCGCAGCGCCTGCTGCACTACCGCAATACCTGGTACCTCGACGCCTGGTGCCACGCCAGCGAGGGCCTGCGCCGCTTCGCGCTCGACGCGGTGCGCTCGGCCAAGGTGCTGGACGAGCCGGCGCGCGACCTGCCGCTGCCCGAGGTGGAGCAGGCGCTCGACCAGGGCTACGGCATCTTCGGCGGCGCCCGCCTGCGCCAGGCCACGCTGCACTTCAGCGCCGAGGCCGCGCAGTGGGTGGCGCAGGAGGAATGGCACCCGCAGCAGCAGGTCAAGGCCCAGGCCGACGGCTCGCTGCGCATGCGCATCCCGTATTCCGAGCCCACCGAGCTGGTGATGGACGTGCTGCGCCACGGCCCGAACGTGCGCGTGGTGTCGCCGCCGGAACTCGCGGCCCTGGTCCGCGATCAACTCAGGCAGACCCTGGCGTCGTACGAGGACGCTGAAACGCAAGCATGAACAAGGCCTTCACCAAGGAATCCGACGGCGACGAGGACGACGACGGCCCGTCGCTGCCCGCGCTGCCGGCCGGCGGGAAGAACTACATCACGCCGCAGGGCCACGAGCGCCTGCGCGCCGAGCTGCTGCGACTGATCGACGAGGAGCGCCCCAAGGTCGTCGAGATCGTGCACTGGGCCGCGTCCAACGGCGACCGCAGCGAGAACGGCGACTACATCTACGGCAAGAAGCGGCTGCGCGAGATCGACCGCCGCATCCGCTTCCTGATCAAGCGGCTGGACATCGCCGTCGTGGCCGACCCGTCGGCCCACCACGGCAAGGACCAGGTCTTCTTCGGCGCCACCGTCACCTACGCGAACGACGCCGGCGACGAGCGCACCGTCACCATCAAGGGCATCGACGAGGTCGACTCGCTGCAGGGCGAGGTCAGCTGGGTGTCGCCGATCGCGCGCACGCTGCTGAAGGCGCGCGAGGGCGACACGCTGCAGCTGGTGACGCCGGCGGGCGTCGAGACGATCGAGGTCCTCGCCGTGAGCTACCCCGCGCCCGCCGCGCATTGACGAACATTTCCGGATCTGAATCGAATGAAGGTTTCCTCCCCGATCGCGGCGCTGCTGGCCGCAGCGAGCCTGGCCGCGGCGCCGCCCGCGCACGCGGCCGCCGCGAGCGCGCCCGCGGGCACGAGCGCGAAGGCCGTCCCGGTCTACGGCTACCAGGTCGTGCACGCCTACCCGCACGACGTCAACGCCTTCACCGAAGGCCTGTTCTACCTCAATGGCTACCTGTACGAGAGCACTGGCCTGGACGGCCAGTCCTCGGTGCGCAAGGTCAAGCTGGAGACGGGCCAGGTGGTGCAGCGCGCCAACCTGCCGCCCGACATGTTCGGCGAGGGCATCTCGCCGTGGCACGGCCGGCTGGTTGGGCTGACGTGGAAGTCGCAGATGGGCTACGTGCTCGACCTCGACAGCTTCGACGTCAAGGGCCGGTTCGGCTACCCGGGCGAGGGCTGGGGCCTGACGCACAGCGACACCGAGATGGTGATGAGCGACGGCACGGCCGACATCCGCTTCCTCAATCCGGACACGCTGATCGAGACGCACCGCATCCACGTCACCGCGCAGGGCAAGCCGGTGGACCAGCTCAACGAGCTCGAGTGGGTCGAGGGCGAGATCTACGCCAACATCTGGCAGACCGACCGCATCGCCCGCATCGATCCCAAGACCGGCGACGTCGTCGCCTGGATCGACTGCAAGGGCCTGCTGCCGATGAAGGACTACATCCCGCAGCACACCGATGTGCTCAACGGCATCGCCTACGACCCGGCCACGAAGCGGCTGTGGGTCACGGGCAAGTTCTGGCCCAAGGTGTTCGAGATCAGGCTCGTCAGGCGCTGAGCCCGCGCCGGCGTCCGCGGCGCCGCCATTCGCGCCGCCGTTCCCTCCGTTCGTCGCCGGCTCCGGGGTTTCCGCCTTGCGCAGGCCCCGTGCTGGCACCACAGTCCCGCATCCCCGTTCTTCTGGAATCTCCCGTGTCCTCGACCGCCATCACCCCCGACAAACCGTTCTCGCGCGACGACACCGCGTTCCTCGGCCATCCGCTGGGCCTGGCCTGGCTCTCGGCCTGCGAGCTGTGGGAGCGCTTCTCCTACTACGGCATGCAGATCCTGCTGGGCCTGTACCTGACCAAGTACCTGTTCCTGCCCGAGCACATCGGCAGCGTCGTCGGCATCGAGACGATCCGCGGCGCGCTCGAGCACGTCACCGGCCCGCGCACGCCGCTGCAGCTGGGCCTGCTGATCTCCGGCCTGTACGCCGGCCTGGTCTACCTGACGCCGCTGTTCGGCGGCCTGCTGGCCGACCGCGTGCTGGGCCGCACGCGCACCGTCACGCTCGGCGCGCTGCTGATGGCCGCCGGCCACTTCCTGATGGCGTTCGAGAGCAGCTTCTTCCTGGCCATCGCGTGCCTGCTGGTGGGCGTGGGCTGCTTCAAGGGCAACATCGCGGCGCAGGTCGGCGACCTCTACGCGCCCGGCGACAAGCGTCGCGCATCGGCGTTCCAGATCTTCACGCTCGCCGTGCAGATCGCCGTCATCCTCGCGCCGATCGTGTGCGGCACGCTCGGCGAGAAGGTGGCCTGGCACTGGGGCTTCGGCGCGGCCGGCGTGGGCATGGTCATCGGCCTGTTCGTCTATCTCGCGGGCCGGCGCTGGCTGCCGCCCGAGCACGGGCCGGCCCGCGGTGCCTCCGCGGCTGCGGCCCCGGCGCGCCCGCGCGCGAAGGTGTCGCGCAAGGAGATGCTGCGCCTCGCGCTGCTGGTCGCGATGCTCCCCGTGCTGATGCTGTCCATCGTCGGCAACCAGCAGTTCTCGAACGCGTACCCGCTCTGGTCCGAGAAGTACATGGACCTCGTCTTCTTCGGCTGGCAGGTGCCGGTGACGTGGCTGCAGGCGGTCGACGCCTTCGTGAGCAC
>DASQCX010000046.1:0-1536 GCA_035634455.1 Burkholderiaceae bacterium | reverse complement strand
CGACCCGGAGTTCGACCTCTTCGTCAAGGAGGTCGCGCGCGAGATGACGGCCAAGGCGGGGCAGAAGTGCACCGCGATCCGGCGCGCGATCGTGCCGCGCCGGCACCTCGACGCCGTGGCCGAGCGCCTGCGCGCGCGGCTGGCCAAGGTGGTGGTGGGCGATCCGTCGCTGGAAGGCGTGACCATGGGCGCGCTCGCCTCGCGCGACCAGCAGCGCGACGTCGCCGAGCGCGTGGCGCAGCTGGCGCGCGGCAACGCGGTGCTGTTCGGCGGCGAGTCCGGCTTCGCGCCGCGCGGCGCCGGCACCGACCAGGGCGCGTTCTTCGCGCCGACGCTGCTGCTGTGCGAGCGGCCCGACATGACGTCGGCCGCGCACGACGTCGAGGCCTTCGGCCCGGTCAGCACGCTGATGCCCTACGACGAGTTCGACGAGGCGCTGGCGCTGGCCGAGCGCGGCCGCGGCAGCCTGGTGGGCACGCTGGTCACGCGCGACCCGCACCGCGCCGCGCACGCCGTCGGCCGCCTGGCGGCGCTGCACGGCCGCATCCTGGTGCTCGACCGCGACGCCGCGGGCGAGTCCACCGGCCACGGCTCGCCGCTGCCCGCGCTCAAGCACGGCGGCCCGGGCCGCGCCGGCGGCGGCGAGGAGCTGGGCGGCATCCGCGCCGTCAAGCACTACCTGCAGCGCGCCGCGGTGCAGGGCTCGCCGACGATGCTGGCCGCGGTCAGCGGCGAGTACGTGAAGGGCGCGGCGGTGCACGAGTCGGCCGTCCACCCGTTCCGCCACGCGTTCGAGGACCTCACCGTCGGCGACTCGCTGCTGACGCATCGCCGCACGGTGACCGACGCCGACATCGTCGCGTTCGGCGGCATCTCGGGCGACTTCTTCTACATGCACTTCGACGAGATCGCCGCCAAGGCGTCGCCGTTCGGCAAGCGCATCGCGCACGGCTACTTCGTGCTGTCGGCGGCGGCGGGGCTGTTCGTGTCGCCGGGCGAGGGCCCGGTGCTGGCGAACTACGGCCTGGACACGCTGCGCTTCGTCAAGCCGGTGGGCATCGGCGACACGATCCGCGCGCGCCTCACGTGCAAGCGCAAGATCGACCGCAACAAGGTCGGCGCCGACGGCAAGGGGCAGGGCGTGGTCGCCTGGGACGTGGAGGTGACGAACCAGGACGGCGAGGTCGTGGCGAGCTACGACATCCTGACGCTGGTGGCCAAGCGCGAGGCGCCGGCTCCGGCGGCCTGACGCCGCAGGCGATCGCGCGTCGCGCCGGCCTCGCGCCGTGCCGGGCCTTGGTACGGCTCTTGCTCGACAGGAAGAGCCCTGGCCGCCGGCTGAGGGTATATACAGCATCTGTTAGAATATCGGATGGCGCGAGGAAGGACGTGCGGCTCCCGCCGAGCGTTCGCGCCGTGTTCCTATCCCGGAAGGACTCTCACTCGATGTCTAAGCAAAAAGTCAAGACCACCCTCGGCGCCGATGGCCTGCGCTATCGCTCCAAGGCCGCGGGTTCCCCGTTCGCAGCCACCGGC
>DASQCX010000045.1:0-1523 GCA_035634455.1 Burkholderiaceae bacterium | reverse complement strand
TGTGAGCGCTCGTTGGCACCGTAGCGGTCGCGCATGGACACCGCCCAGATGCGGCGCGCGACGCGGCCGAGCACGGTGTACTCGGGGTCCATGCCGTTGCTGAAGAAGAAGCTCAGGTTGGGCGCGAAGTCGTCGATGTGCATGCCGCGCGCGAGGTAAGCCTCCACGAACGTGAAGCCGTTGGACAGCGTCAGCGCGAGCTGCGAGATCGGGTTCGCACCCGCCTCGGCGATGTGATAGCCCGAGATGCTCACCGAGTAGAAGTTGCGCACGTTGTGGTGCACGAAGTACTCGGCGATGTCGCCCATCACCTTCAGCGAGAACTCGGTCGAGAAGATGCAGGTGTTCTGGCCCTGGTCTTCCTTCAGGATGTCGGCCTGCACCGTGCCGCGCACGTTGGCCAGCACCCAGTCCTTGATCTTGGCGGCCTCGTCGGCAGTGGGCTCGCGGCCGTTGTCGGCCTTGAACTTGTCCATGTTCTGGTCGACGGCGGTGTTCATGAACATCGCCAGGATCGTCGGCGCCGGGCCGTTGATCGTCATCGACACCGAGGTCGTCGGGCTGCACAGGTCGAAGCCCGAGTACAGCACCTTCATGTCCTCCAGCGTCGCGATCGAGACGCCGGAGTTGCCGACCTTGCCGTAGATGTCGGGCCGCGGCGCCGGGTCGGCGCCGTACAGCGTCACCGAGTCGAACGCGGTGGACAGCCGCTTGGCCGGCATGCCTTCGGAGACCAGCTTGAAGCGGCGGTTGGTGCGGAACGCGTCGCCCTCGCCGGCGAACATGCGCGTCGGATCCTCGCCCTCGCGCTTGAACGCGAACACGCCTGCGGTGTACGGGAAGCTGCCCGGCACATTGTCCAGCATCAGCCACTTGAGGATCTCGCCGTGGTCCTCGTAACGCGGCAGCACCACCTTGCGGATCTTGGTGCCCGACAGCGTCGTGTGGATCAGGTTGGTGCGGATCTCCTTGTCGCGGATCTTCACGACGTACTCGTCGCCCGCGTAGGCCTTCTGCATGTCGGGCCACATCGCCAGCAGCTGGCGGGCGTCGGCGTTCAGGCGGGTCTCGCGCGCGGTCGCCAGGTCGATGACGGCGTCGTGCGCGTTGGCCTTCTCGGCGCTGGCCTCCTTGAGCATGCGCGCCGCGCCGCGCAGCTGCTGCACCTCGCGCGCGAGCGTCGCCTGCACGCGCGCGAGCTTCTTGTAGCCGCGCACGGTGTCGCTGATCTCGGCTAGGTAGCGCGTGCGCGCGGCCGGCACGATGGGCGTCTGGTGCGTGCTGTGGCGCGTGTGGACGGCGGGCAGCGTGCCGCCGCCCAGATCGAGGCCCAGCTCGGCCAGGCGCGGCTTCATCGCCTGGTACAGCGCGGTGACGCCGTCGTCGTTGAAGCGGCTGGCCATCGTGCCGAACACCGGCATCTTGTCGGGCATGACCGTGAACGCCTCGCGGTTGCGCTGCACCTGCTTGGCCACGTCGCGCAGCGCGTCGGCGGCGCCCTTGCGGTCGAACTTGTTGATGGC
>DASQCX010000044.1:0-1869 GCA_035634455.1 Burkholderiaceae bacterium | reverse complement strand
TGCGGCAGAAGCTGTTCGCGCGCCGCGCCGGGCGCGTTCGTCCGGGGTGGGACGATAAGGTGCTGGCCGACTGGAACGGACTGGCGATCGCCGGGCTCGTGCACGCCGCCCGCGTGTTCGAGCGCCGCGATTGGCTGCAGGCAGCCGCCGCCGCGTTCCACTGCGTCGGGCAGCGCATGGACCGGGATGGACGTCTCGCCCACGCCTATCGTCGCGGTCGCATCAGCGCGCCCGGCACGGCGAGCGACTATGCGAACATGACCTGGGCGTCCCTGCGGCTGCTGCAGGCGACCAACGAGGGCGGCTACCTCGGCCACGCGGAGCGCTGGTGCGCAACCCTCGACCGCCACTTCTGGATGGCGGGCGCAGGCGGCTACGCGCTGACCGCCGACGACACGCCCGACGTGATCGTGCGCGTTGAGGGCGCCCACGACGATGCCGCGCCGAACGCCAATGCGGTGATGCTGACGAACCTTGTCGCCCTCTACACGCTGACGGGACAGGCTGCCTATCTCGAGCGCGCCGAGGCGATTCCGCGCGCCTTCGCCGCCGAGCTGCGCGGCAATGCGCTCGGCCACTGCGGCCTGCTCGCGGGCTTTTGCGACCTGCTCGCCCCGCAGGAGGTCGTGGTCGTCAAGGATGGCGACGCGGCGCAATCCGATCGGCTGGTGCGGGCGATGTTCGGCCTGTCGCTGCCGGGCGCGGTGCAGCGCGCGATCGCGGCCGAGGCGCTGCCCGCGAGCGGCCCGCTTGCGGACAAACGCTCCCGCGGCGGCGTTGCGACCGCCTATGCCTGCTTGGGCCCGCAGTGCGCGCCACCGGTCAGCGACGCCGAGGCGCTGCTCGCCCTGTTGCGCGCGCAGCGCGCGGCCCCGCCCGACTAATGCCGCGGCTACGGCACGCGGCAGAAAGCGTCCTCATCACCGCGCCGCACCGCAATCATCCATGGAAGGCCGATCCGCTGCCGCCCCGTGGCATCGAAGTTCTCGGGCGCCAGCCAACGGGTGAAGGCGTCATGCAGGGCCGGCCACTCGCCGTCGATAATCGAGAACCACGCCGTGTCGCGGTTGCGGCCCTTGGTGACCAGTGCCTGCCGAAACAGCCCCTCGTAGCGAAAGCCGAGACGCAGCGCCGCCGCCCGCGAGGCCGCATTGAGCGCGTCGCATTTCCACTCGTAGCGGCGATAGCCGAGCTCGGCGAAGGCGCGCCGCATCATCAGGAACATGGCCTCGGTCGCCGCCGGCCGGCGCTGCAGCAAGGGTGAATAGTTGATGTTGCCGACCTCGATCACGCCGTGCGCCCGATCGATGCGCATGAATGCCGCCACGCCCACGGCCTTACCGCTGTCGGCGGCGACGATGGCATGAAACAGCGGATCGTCCGCCGCCGCCACCCGCTCGAGCCAGGCGCGGTAGGAGGGCAGGTCGGCGAAGGGTTCCTGCGACAGGTAGGTGAAATTGCGCCCGTCGGTGTCCCGCTGGTTGGCGGCAAACAGATCCGCGCCGTGGCGCGCCGGGTCGAGCGGCTCGACGCGGCACAGGCGCCCCGCCATCGCCGTGCGCGGCGGCGGCGGGCGCGCCCTCCAGCCCAAGACGGCCGCGCCGACCGGCGGCGGTGCCAGGGGCGGAGGAGCATCGGGCATCGGACACGGGTCCAACGTTGGCGCCGGCGGGGCAATCGGGTGCGGCGGGGCGCACGCGCGCGCCCGGCGGCGCCAACGCCGGGGCCGGCGCCTTCCTGAACGGGTCTAGTTCTTCGCCGTGCTCATCGAGTTGAAGAACTCGGTGTTGTTCTTGGTCGAGCGCAGCTTGTCGACCAGAAACTCGATCGCGTCCATGGTGCCCATGGGATTGAGGATGCGGCGCAGGA
>DASQCX010000043.1:0-4388 GCA_035634455.1 Burkholderiaceae bacterium | reverse complement strand
CGGCAAGGGCGCGCACGCCATCACCAGCGGCCTGGAAGTCACCTGGACCACGACGCCGACCCGCTGGAGCAACAACTTTTTCCAGAACCTGTTCGGCTACGACTGGGAGCTCACCAAGAGCCCGGCCGGCGCGCACCAGTGGGTGGCCAAGGGCGGCGCCGGCGCGGGCACCATCCCCGATGCCCACGACCCCGCCCGGCGCCACGCGCCGACGATGCTGACGACCGACCTCTCGCTGCGCTTCGACCCGGCCTACGAGAAGATCTCGCGCCGCTTCCTGCAACACCCGGAGCAGTTCGCCGACGCCTTCGCGCGCGCCTGGTTCAAGCTGACGCACCGCGACATGGGCCCGCGCGCCCGCTACCTCGGCAAGCTGGTGCCCAAGGAAGAACTGATCTGGCAGGATCCGATCCCCGCGGTCGACCATCCGCTGGTCGACGCCAAGGACGTCGCCGCGCTCAAGGCCAAGGTGCTGGCCTCGGGCCTGAGCGCCGCCGAGCTCGTGGGCACGGCCTGGGCCTCGGCCTCGACCTTCCGCGGCGGCGACAAGCGCGGCGGCGCCAACGGCGCGCGCATCCGCCTCGCGCCGCAGAAGGACTGGTCGGCGAACCAGCCGGCGCAGCTCGCGAAGGTGCTGGAGACGCTGGGGCGCATCCGCGCGGACTTCGACGCGAAGGCCGCGGGCGGCAAGAAGATCTCGCTGGCCGACCTCGTCGTGCTGGCCGGCGACGCGGCGATCGAGGACGCGGCGAAGAAGGCGGGCCAGGCGGTCACCGTGCCGTTCTCGCCCGGTCGCATGGACGCCTCGCAGGCGCAGACCGACGTCGCCTCGTTCGCGCCGCTGGAGCCGCGCGCCGACGGCTTCCGCAACTACGTGAAGCCCGGTCTCGAGGCTTACGTGGCCGAGCTGCTGGTCGACAAGGCGCAACTGCTGACGCTCACCGCGCCCGAGATGACGGCGCTCGTCGGCGGCCTGCGCGTGCTCGACGCCAACGTCGGCAACGTCCCGCACGGCGTGTTCACGAAGCGCCCGGGCACGCTGTCGAACGACTTCTTCGTCAACCTGCTGGACATGCGTACGCGCTGGCAGAAGTCCGCTACGGACGGCGTGCTGGAGGGCGTCGACCGCAAGACGGGTGAGAAGAAGTGGACGGGCACCGTCGCCGACCTGGTGTTCGGCTCGAACTCGCAGTTGCGCGCGCTCGCCGAGGTCTACGGCGCCGCCGACGGGCAGGAGAAGTTCGTGCGCGACTTCGTGGCGGCGTGGACCAAGGTGATGAACCTCGATCGCTACGACCTGAAGAAATAGGCCGGCCCTCGCCAGCCTCGCTGGCCCTCGCCCGCACCCGGAGTAGTCCAGGGCGAGCGAGGGCCAGCGCCTTTCTGTTCCACTCGGCGCTCCATGCAGAACACCTCGCGCTCCACGCTGCTCGCCGCCTGCCTCGCCATCGTCTATGTCGTCTGGGGCTCGACCTACCTGGCCATCCACTTCGTCGTCGACGGCATCCCGCCGCTCGCGTCCTCGGCGATGCGCAACCTGTGCGCCGGGCCGATCCTGCTCGGCTTCCTGAAGTGGCGCGGCGTCGCGTGGCCGACGCCGCGGCAGTGGCGCAACGGCGCGCTGATCGGCTTCATGATGATGGGGCTGGGCAACGGGTTCGTGTGCCTGGCCGAGACCAGCGTGCCGTCCGGCCTGGCGGCGCTGGTGATCGCGGGGGTGCCGGTGTTCGCGATGCTGTTCGCATGGGGCCTGTTCGGCGCGCGGCCGCGGCTGCTCGAATGGCTGGGCGTCGGGCTGGGCCTGACGGGGATGGTGCTGCTCAACCTCGACCTGCACGCGGCTGCCAACCCGGGCGCGATCGTGGTGCTGTTCATCGCGGCGGCGGCGTGGTCCGCGGCGACCGTGATGCAGCCGCGGCTGGACCTGCCCAAGGGCCCGATGTCCGCCGCCGTGCAGATGCTGGGCGGCGGCGCGAGCCTGGTCGTGATGGCGGCGCTGCACGGCGAGCGCTTCGCGCCGGCGGCGGTGCCGTGGTCGTCCTGGCTGGCGCTGGCCTACCTGGTGGTCTTCGGCTCGCTGGTGGCCTACACCGCGTTCGTCTACGTCATCGGCCACGCGCGGCCGGCGCTGGCCACCAGCTACGCCTACGTCAACCCGGTGGTGGCGGTGGGGCTGGGCGCGCTGTTCGCGGGCGAGACGGTCAGCATGCCCATCGTCGCCGGGATGGCGGTGATACTCGCCGGCGTCGGACTGGTGATGCTGGGCGGCCGGCGCGGCGCCTGATCACTTGCCCGTGAGCCTCCTGCGCACGTCCACGCCCACGCCCTTGTTCACGAACTCGGTCGTCGCGACCTTGGACAGGTCGACGTCGCCCGGCTTGTAGAGGCCGGCGCGCACCATCTTGTCGTAGAAGTCCTTGATGCGCTCGGACTTCATCGCGCCGATGCCCAGGGTCTGCGCGTCGCCGGAATCGACGATGCCCATCTGCTTCATCAGCGCGAGGCTCTGCGCGATCAGGCTGTCGGTCATCTCGGGGTTGTCCTGCTTGATCAGCGCGTCCGCGGCTTTGCGGTCGCCGTACAGGTAGTTGTTCCAGCCGATGATCGAGGCCTCGACGAAGCGCCGGACGAGGTCGGGCTTGTTCTTCACCGTGTCCGTGCGGGCCTCGATGGTCGTCGAGTACGTGCTGTAGCCGTGGTCGGCCAGCAGGAACACGGCGGGCTTGAAGCCGCCTTCCTTGGCGATGGTGATCGGCTCCTCGACGGCGTAGCCCTGCTGCAGGCTGTGCTTGTCGGCGAGGAAGGGCGCGACGTTGTAGTTGTACGGGCGCAGCGACTCGTCCTTGAACGCGTAGTCGGCCTTGAGCCACTGCCACCACGAGAACTGCGCGTCCTTGGCGATGAAGGCCACCGGCGCCTTGGCCAGGTCCTCGAACTTCGCGTAGCCGGCGTCCGGATGCGCCATCAGCGCCTGCGGATCCTTCTGGAACATCGCGGCCACGGCGATCACGGGCACGCCGTTCTTGACGTTGTCGAAGCTGTGCAGCAGGTTGCCGGTCATCAGGAAGTCGATGCGGCCGGCCGGCAGCAGCGGGCGGTTGTTGACCTGCGGGCCGCCCTGGCGGATCTCGACCTCGAGGCCGTATCGCTTGTAGGTGCCGTCGGCCACGGCCTGGTAGAAGCCGCCGTGCGCGGCCTGGGCCTTCCAGTTGGTGGCGAAGACGACCTTGTCGAGGGCGTGCGCGGCGACGCTGGCGGCCAGCAGCGCGGCGGCGACGGCGAACTTCGTGAAGCGGGGATGCATGAACGGGCTCCGTGCGGGACGACGCGCGCGATCATACGGGCGGCCGTCGAGTGCGGGAAGACAAGGCCCCGCGCCGGGCGCATGGTCGGCGGGTCGCCGACAATACGGGGATGAGCTTTCCGGACAGCCAGGACACCCGTCTCACCACCCTGCCCAACGGCGTGCGCGTCGTCACGATCCACATGCCGTGGCTCGCCAGCGCGAGCGCCAGCGTGTTCGTGCGCACCGGCTCGGGCCACGAGGGCGCGCGCGACAACGGCATCAGCCACGTCGTCGAGCACATGGCGTTCAAGGGCACGGCCACGCGCGACGCGGCGCGCATCAACATCGACGCCGAGCGCCTGGGCGCCGAGGTCAACGCGCACACCGACAAGGACCACACCGCCTACCACCTGAGCGGCATGGCGCGCGACGCCGCGGAGTTCGTGCGCATGCTGGGCGACATCGTGCGCCGGCCCACGTTCCCGGCTGTCGAGCTCGAGCGCGAGCGCCAGGTGATCCTGCAGGAGTTCATCGAGGACGACGAAGATCCGATGTCGACAGCGTTCCGCCAGTTCGACAAGCTCTGCTACGGCGCGCACCCGATGGCGCAGGCCGTGATCGGCACGCGCCGCAACATCGAGCGCTTCACGCGCGAGGAGCTGCTGGCCTACGTCGAGCGCCAGTACAGCGGCGCCAACGTGGTGGTGGGCGTGGCCGGCAACGTCGACCACGACGCCATCGTGCGCGAGGCCGAGGCCGCGTTCGGCGACATGCCCGCCGGCGCGCCGCACGTCATGGACGCGCCCGCCTGGCTGGGCGGCGTCAAGGCCGCGCGCCTGGCCGGCTGCAGCCAGAGCCACGTCGTGCTCGGCTACCCGATCGCATCGATGAAGGAGGACCAGCCCGCCGCCAGCGTCGCGGCCGCGCTGTTCGGCGAGGGCATGAGCTCGCCGCTGATGGCCGAGATCCGCGAGCGCCGCGGCCTCGTCTACTACGCCGCGTGCTCGGCCGACGTCATGGAGGCCTGCGGCCAGTTCGTGATCGAGGCGTCGACCACGCCGGACAAGGTCGAGGAACTGCTGCGCGAGACGCACCGCCTGCT
>DASQCX010000042.1:0-4503 GCA_035634455.1 Burkholderiaceae bacterium | reverse complement strand
AACCGACGCCCGGCCCCCCCGAGCCCGCGCAGGAACTCGTCGCGCCCCTGGACCTGCCGGACGGCGAAGGCCTGGATCCGGAGGAGGACGTCGCCCCCAACCTCGGCGGCGAGGACCAGATGCAGGACGCCTGAGCCGCCCGGGCCGGCGATTCAGAGCCGGCGGCGCGAGGCCGGCAGGCGGAACCAGGACTCGAGCGCGCGCTGCTCCATCCACGGGCCCTGGCGGCGGCCCTGCAGCCCGTCGCAGCCAGCGGCGATCAGCGCGTCGCATTGCGCCTCGGTGTCGGCGCCGGTCGCGTGGACCTCGAGGTCCAGCGCGTGCACCAGCTGCACCAGCGCCGGCACCCAGCGCGCCTCGGCGCCGTTGCCGCCGCAGGCCCGCGACAGCGCGGCGTCGAGCTTGACGCCGGCAAGCGGCAGGCGGCGCAGGGCGGCCAGCGAGCCGGTGCCGTCGCCGAAGCCGTCGAGCAGCACGCGCACGCCTTGCCGCGCCAGCGAACGCACGGCCGCCAGCGCGGCGTCCGGATCCGCCTGCAGTGCCGATTCGGCGACGTCGATCTCGAGCTCGGACGGCGCGCAGCCGGCCGACTCCAGCGCCGCGGCGACGCGGCGCGCATACCCCGGCTGGGTCAGTTGCCAGTCGGACACGTTGATGTTCAGGCGCAGCGGGTGGCCCGCCGCACGCCAGCCGCGCAGCTGCAGCAGGCCCTGCTCCAGCACCCAGTCGTCGAGCGCGCCAACGAGGCCGCGCTCCTCGGCGACGCTCATGAACTGGCTCGCCGGCAGCTCGCCGAGCTCGCGGTCGCGCCAGCGCAGCTGCATCTCGAGCACGACGGCCAGGCCGGTGCGCGTGTCGAAGCGCGGCTGCGCGGCGAGCCGGAAGCCGCCCTCGCCCACCGCCTGCTGCAGCCCGGCCTCGATGCGGTCGCGCCGGCGCCGCCACGAGTCGAAGCCGAACTTGTGCACGGCGAACGCCGAGCGGCTGCCCTGCTGGGCGCGGTGCATCGCGATCTCGACGTGGCGCAGGATCTCGTCGGCCGCCAGCCCGACGCCCGGCCAGACGCCGATGCCGATGGCCACCGGCACGCCGCCGGCGTGCTCCTGCGCGTCGATCAGGCGACGCGCCGCGGCCTCGGCGACGGCCTCGCTGGCGTAGTCGATCAGCACCCCGAAACGGCTGCCGCCCAGGCGCGCGCAGCAGTGCGGCTGGCGCATCGCGCCGCGCACCTGGCCCGCCAGCTCGGACAGCCGCCGCGCGCCGGCGGCGCTGTCGCCGCCCTCGCCGAACAGCGCGTCGCGGTTGAACTCGATGCAAAGCACGGCGAAGCCGGCGCTCTCGCGGCCGCCGCGCAACGCGTCCTCCAGCGTCGCGACGAAGCCGCTGCGGTTGGGCAGGTCGGTGAGGCGGTCGATGCCGAGGCTGCCCGGCTCGCGCGGCGCGCCGGCGCGCTGCGGGTTCGTCTCGCGGAACGAGAACACGCGCCCGATCGGCCGGCCCTGGCTCCACTGCGGCTGCGCATGGCGCTCGATCAGGGCGCCGTTGACATGCGCCACCCTGTCGACCGCCTCGGACAACGTGTGCGCGTGCACCTCCTCCAGCCGGCGGTCGTAGGCGTCGACGTCCATCACGTTCATGCGCATCCACTCGCGCACGGCGCGGTCGTCGCCGGCGTGCAGCACGGCGTCGGGCAGCGACCACATGCGCGCGAAGCGGCGGTTGAAGGCGCGGATGCGTCCGGCAAGGTCGGTGACGAGGATGGCGTCGGCGGTGGCCTCCAGCGTGGCGCGCAGTTCGGCCAGCGCGGTCTCGCGCTCGAGCTCGATGCGCTGCTCGTGGCTGCGGTCGCGCACCGTCACCAGGAACAGCGCGGTGCCGTCGGCCAGCCACAGCGGCGCGATGCGGCGCGCGACGGCGCGGGTGCGGCCGCCGGGCAGCTGCAGCTCGGCGTCGCTCTCGAGCGGCGTGACGGCGCCGCAGCGCACGCCGTCCCAGTAGGCCATGTCCTCGAGCGCGTCGATCGCGTCCTCGGCGTCCAGGCCTTCCAGGTCCTCGCGTTCGAGCAGTTCCGCGGCCTCGCGGTTGGCCGCCAGGATGTGGCCGCGCGCGGCGTCGACCACCCAGGCGGCGTGGCCGAGGGCGACGAGCGCCGACAGCAGGCCGGCGAACGAGTCGGCCGCCGCCGCCTGCGACGGTTGCGGCAGCGTGGGCGTCATGCCGTCGCCTCGTCCGGCACGTCCTCGCTCGGCGCGCTCTCGACGTCGAAGAAGTACGAGATGCGCTGGCGCGGCTTGAGGTAGTCGAGCGCGCGCGCCGGCAGCTGCGACGGCTTGAGGCTGCGGCGGATGCCGATCTGCGGCGTCTTCTCGAGGTCGAGGTGCACGGCCTCCTCGAGCGGCACGGCCGGGTCGTGCACCAGCACGCGCGGCTTGAGCGGGTGTGCGGCGTTGACGGTCATCACCATCGCGAAGCGCTCGTCGCTCAGCTGCACCACCGAGCCCGGCGGGTAGATGCCCATCATCTTGATGAAGGCCGACAGCAGCGTCTCGTCGAACTTCGAGCGGCACTGCGCGAACAGGCGCGACAAGGCCTCGTGCGGCGTGATCGACTGCGCCGGCGACGCGGCGTTGCACCAGTTGTCGTAGCGGTTGACCAGCGCCACGATGCGCGCCGGCAGCGACATGCGCGGCAGCAGCAGCGCGCTCGGGAAGCCGCTGCCGTCGGCCAGCTCGTGGTGCTGCGCGATGACCAGCTGCGCGTCGGCCGACAGCCCCATGCGGCGTCCCAGGATCAGGCCCTGGGCGACGTGGTCGCGGTACAGCGCGGCCTCGCCGGCGCTGAAGTCCTCGCGCGGCAGGCGCACGCGGTCGGGCAGCGCGATCTTGCCGACATCGTGCATCAGCGCGCCCACGCCCAGCTCCATCAATACCCCACCGGGCATGTTGAGCTGGCGGCCCAGCATCAGCGAGACGACCGTGACGTTGAGCGCGTGCGCGGCGTGGCGGTCGCTGGACATCTCGCCCAGCACGCGCAGGCAGGGCTCGCCCTCGACCAGCATCTTGTCGAGCAGCGCGCGCGCCAGCGCCTGGGCCTCGGCGTTGGCGGCGGCGGGGTCGGTCAGCACCTTGTCGTTGGTGCGGCGCAGGTCGCGGCAGGCCTCGGTGAACTGGCGCTCGCAGCGCTGGGCGATCTCCAGCTGCGCCTGCAGCGCCAGGCGCGCGAGCTGGCGCGCGTCGAGCGGCCTGGGCGCCGCCTCATCGACCGGCGGGTCCACGGCCTCGGGCGCCGACGCGGCGGCGACGGTGTCCGCCGCCGGCTGCTCGACGTCGCTGCGCTCCGGGCTCCAGGTCAGCCGGGACAGCCCGAGCGAGCGGATCGTCTCGATCTGCTCGTCGGAGGTCAGCTTGAAGCTGGACAGCGGGAACGGATGCGACATCCAGCCGACGTTCAGGTGAACGAACATGCCGATGCGCAGGGCGCTCGCGTGGATGGGGGTGGTCATTCGAGAGAGTCCTTGGCGGCCCGCTTCGGACACGGGCCGCTTCTTCCTCCGTGAGATCGGCCGGATCGTCGCCGGACTTGAGCACGCGGATCCCCCGATGAACCGGGGGTGCTCCGAAAACGCGCAAAATCCCGCAGCAGGATCTGGATTTCGAATAATTGTTCTACCTGCGAACAACTCTGAACAGACGAGACGCCCACCCACCATGACCGACGCCTTCATCTGCGATGCCTTGCGCACGCCTTTCGGCCGCTACGGCGGATCCCTGTCCGCGGTGCGAGCCGACGATCTGGGGGCCATTCCAATCCGGGCGCTGCTGGCGCGCCATCCCGAACTCGATCCCGCGGCCATCGACGACGTCCTGTACGGCTGCGCCAACCAGGCCGGCGAGGACAACCGCAACGTCGCCCGCATGAGCGCCCTGCTGGCCGGCCTGCCGGTGGACGTGCCCGGCGTCACGCTGAACCGCCTGTGCGGCTCCGGCCTGAACGCCGTGGGCAGCGCCGCCCAGGCGATCCGCGCCGGCGAGGCCGAGCTGCTGATCGCCGGCGGCGTCGAGAGCATGAGCCGGGCGCCATTCGTCATGCCCAAGGCGACCGCGGCCTTCACGCGCGAGAACGCCGTCTACGACACGACGATCGGCTGGCGCTTCGTCAACCCGCTGATGAAGTCGCAGTATGGCGTCGACTCGATGCCCGAGACGGCCGAGAACGTCGCCGACGAGTTCGGCGTCGACCGCGACGACCAGGACGCGATGGCGCTGCGCTCGCAGCTGCGCGCGGTCGAGGCCCAGAAGCGCGGCTTCTTCGACGCCGAGATCACGCCGGTGAGCGTGCCGCAGAAGAAGGGCGACGCGATCGTCGTCTCCAAGGACGAACACCCGCGCGACACCTCGCTCGACGCGCTCGCGAAGCTCAAGCCCATCGTGCGCCCGGACGGCACCGTCACGGCCGGCAATGCCTCCGGCGTCAACGACGGCGCCTGCGCCCTGCTGCTGGCGA
>DASQCX010000041.1:0-2199 GCA_035634455.1 Burkholderiaceae bacterium | reverse complement strand
CGCGAGCAGGGCAGGCATCGCGTGCTGCTGCCCGAGACGGGCCAGGGCACCGTCCTGCTCGACGACGCCGAGCTGGCCGCGCGCGCCACCGGCCTGGCGCTGTACGTCCGGCCGCACTTCCGCTTCGACCGGCGCACCGAGCCCGCGTCCACGGCCGCGCAGGGCCACTGGTTCTGGAGCGCCCTGCTCGCCCAGCGCCACGTCTACAAGGACATCCTCTGGGCCGCCGCGCTGATCAACGTGTTCGCGCTGGCGCTGCCGCTGTTCTCGATGAACGTGTACGACCGCGTCGTGCCCAACGCCGCCGTCGAGACGCTGTGGGCGCTGTCCGTGGGCGTGCTGCTGATCCTGGGTTCCGACCTGCTGATGCGCAAGCTGCGCAGCCGCTTCGTCGACGAGGCCAGCGCGCGCATCGACGTGCGCATCTCCGCCACGCTGCTGGAGCGCGTGCTGGGCATGCGGCTGGAGAACCGGCCGGAGTCGGTGGGCTCGTTCTCGCAGAACCTGCGCGGCTTCGAGCAGGTGCGCGATGTCATCGCCTCGACCACCGTCACCGCGCTGATCGACCTGCCGTTCGCGCTGCTGTTCCTGGTCGCCATCGTCTGGATCTCGCCCTGGCTGATGATCCCGGTGGTGCTGGCCTTCGCCGGCGTGCTGGCCTACGGCTGGGTCGTGCAGAAGAAGCTGCACGCGCTGGCCGAGACCACCTACCGCGCCAGCGCGGTGCGCAACGCGACGCTGGTCGAGTGCCTGACCGGCATCGAGACGATCAAGTCGCAGGGCGCCGAGAGCCTGATCCAGGCGCGCTGGGAGCGCACCAACGTGCACCTGGCGGCCACCAACGTGAAGATGCGCAGCCTGTCCTCGGGCTCGATCTACGTCACCTCGACGATCTCGCAGCTGATGAGCGTCGTGCTCGTGATCGTCGGCGTGTACCTGATCGGCGAGCGGTCGCTGACGATGGGCGCGCTGGTCGCCGTCAACATGCTCGCGGGCCGCGCGATGGCGCCGGCCGGCCAGATCGTCGGCCTGCTGATGCAGTACCAGGGCGCGCGCACCGCGCTCGAGGGCCTCGAGAAGATCATGGCCGCCGACGTCGAGCGCCCGCAGGACGCAACCTTCGTCGAGCGGCGCGACCTGGAGGGCGCGATCGAGTTCCGCAACGTCGCCTTCCACTACCCGAACCGGCGCGAGAACGCGCTCGAAGGCGTCAGCTTCAAGATCAGGCCCGGCGAGAAGGTGGCGCTGATCGGCAAGGTCGGCTCCGGCAAATCCACGATCCAGCGCCTGGCGATGGGGCTGTTCCAGCCGACGTCCGGCGCGGTGCTGGTCGACGGCATCGACCTGCGCCAGGTCGATCCGGCCGACCTGCGCCGCAACATGGGCTACGTGTCGCAGGACGTGCTGCTGTTCTACGGCAGCCTGCGCGAGAACATCGCGTTCGGCATGCCCTACGCCGAGGACGGCGCCATCGTGGCCGCCGCCGAGGTCGCCGGGCTGACCGACACCGTCAACCGCCACCCGCACGGCTTCGACATGCCCGTGGGCGAGCGCGGCGAGTCGCTGTCGGGCGGCCAGCGCCAGAGCGTGGGCATCGCGCGCGCCGTGCTGCACAACGCGCCGATGCTGCTGCTGGACGAGCCCACCAGCGCGATGGACTTCTCGTCGGAGGCGCAGATCACCCAGCGCCTGATGGCCTTCGCCGCCAACAAGACCGTGCTGCTGGTGACGCACCGCACCTCGTTGCTGGCGCTGGTCGACCGCGTGATCGTCATCGACGGCGGCAAGGTGGTGGCCGACGGCCCGCGCGACCGCATCATGGAAGCGCTGCAGGGCGGCCGCATCGCGAGGGCGCAATGAGCGGAGAGAACGATAACCTCGCCGCGCCCGAGCGCGCCGCGCCGCCGCGGATCCAGGTCGCCCCCGGCGCGGACGCCGCGGCGCCGGACGCACCGCCCCCGACGCTGCGCGACCGGCTGCGCGCCTGGCGCCGGCGCCTGGACGCCTGGCTCGAAGGCGCCCCGCTGCAGCCGGGCGAGATCCCGGGCATGGCCGTCTTCGAGCGCGAGGCCGTCGAGGTGATGTCGCGCCAGCACACGCTGCGCGCCAGGAAGATCGTGCGGATCGCGCTGTTCGTGGTCGCCGCCCTGCTCGTCTGGGCCGCGTTCGCGCGCGTCGACGAGGTCACGCGCGGCGACG
>DASQCX010000040.1:0-2122 GCA_035634455.1 Burkholderiaceae bacterium | reverse complement strand
AGGAGCTGGTCGTCGGCCCGTTCCAGGGCAAGGTCGCCTGCGTGCGCATCCCGTTCGCGCGCGGCGTGTGCGGCGCCTGCGCGCGCTCGCGCGAGATCCAGCTGGTGGCGGACGTGCACGCGTTCCCGGGCCACATCGCGTGCGACTCGGCGTCCGAGTCCGAGCTGGTGCTGCCGGTGGTCGCGGGCGGTCGCCTGGTGGCGGTGTTCGACCTCGACAGCCCGCGCAAGGGCCGCTTCGACGCCGAGGACGCACGCGGCTTCGCGGCCGCCGTCGACGTGCTGGCGGCCGGCACCGACTGGCCCTGAGCGGTCGTCCGCGCCGACTCCGGGTTTGTGCTGATCATCCGTCCGACGGCACGGCCGTTGACCTGTAGGCGGGCCGCGGGGCCACCAATCCTGCCGCCGCGGAGCGCAAAAAACGCACGTCCCCCCAAAGCTTCACGGGATTTGATCCCCGGTTTGCAGAAAAGATCGCCATCGCCCGGCGATTGTCTGCATATCATGGCTGCATGATTTCGATGCAGGGGGTCCCATCGTCGCTGATCGCACGCCACGAGTCGTGGGTGCGCAAGCAGGCCAGTGCGCTGTCGCGCCGGCTGCCGGCCAACGTCGAGAAGGCCGACCTGATCCAGGCCGGGCTGATCGGCGTCGCCCAGGCCGCGATGAACTTCCAGTGGGAAGGCGACCCGGACAGCGAAGAAGGCCGCGAGGCGTTCCTGCGCTACGCCCAGCTGCGCGTCAAGGGCGCGATGCTCGACGAGCTGCGGCAGATGGACCAGCTCAGCCGCTCCCAGCGCCGCAAGTACAAGGTGATCCAGATCGCCCGCGAGCGCTGGATGCAGGGCCACGACCAGCCGCCCAGCCTCAGCGAGCTGAGCGAGGCCTGCGGGATCGAGGTCGGCGAGATCGCCGAGCTCGAGCAGGCCGCCTCCACCGCGCAGACGCACAGCCTCAGCGACGACGAGGACGACGGCGGCGAGCACCACGCGTCGGCCAGCCACGCGGCCACGCCCAACGACGAGGTCGAGGCGCGCGTCGACACCGCCATCCTGCTGCGCCGGCTCGAGAAGTTCTTCGCGACGCTGCCCGAGCGCGAGCGCCAGGTCATCGACGCCTACATGGGCATCGGCATGAGCACCGAGGAGGTGGCCGAGTCGCTGGGCGTCAGCACCTCGCGGGTGTCGCAGATCTACCAGGCGACGGTCAAGCGCATCAGCCAGCACTTCGCCCACAAGGAACAGCGCGCGCTCGACAAGTACCCGGTGCGCTCCGGCCCCGAGTTCGAGACGCTGCTCGCCCGGCGCGAGGCGCAGGCGCCCTGGGGCACGCTGCTGGAACAGGCGCTCACGGCGCCCGACCAGCGCTTCCGCTCGCGCGGCCGCCGCAAGACGGCCTCCGCGGCGTCGACCAACGGCGTCGGCGAGGGCGGCGAGGCGGCCTGAGCGGCGACTTCTAGAGCGCCTTCAGCGCATCGAGGCCCGGTGACGTCTTCGTGGCCGCGAACTCGACGACATCGAAGCGCGCCGCGCCGTGGATCGCGAACGGGTCGTGCGCGAGGTAGTCCGACAGCGCCGCCGCGTCGCCCGAGCGCGCGAGGATCACGCCGCCGGTGCGCGGCACGCGCCGGCCGGACGCGATGAACAGGCCGTCGGCGTAGCCCTTGTCCAGCCACGCGATGTGGCCGGGCATGAGGGCGTCGATGTCCTCGACGGGCTTCAGGTAGGTGAGCGTGACGATGAACATGGCGTGCGGGCAGGGTGGGCGCGCATTGTCGCAGGGCCCCGCCCGCGCGGGCGCGTGACGCGCGGGGCGCGAGGGCATGGCGCTTGCCTCGTCACGGGCATGACCTCCGCCATCCCGGCGGCGCTGCGCCGCTCCCTGCGCGACACCTTCGGCTTCGACGAGCTGCGCTCCGGCCAGCACGAGGTCATCACGCGCGTGCTCGCGGGCCGGCCGACGCTGGCCATCATGCCCACCGGCGCGGGCAAGTCGCTGTGCTACCAGCTGCCGGCGCTGCACCTGGACGGCACGACGCTGGTCGTCTCGCCGCTGATCTCGCTGATGAAGGACCAGGCGGGCAAGCTGGAGGAGGCCGGCGTCGCCGCAGAGCAGCTCAACAG
>DASQCX010000039.1:0-9019 GCA_035634455.1 Burkholderiaceae bacterium | reverse complement strand
CAACGGAAACGCGAGTGCTTGGGCATGCTGTCTCTCTCCAGACCTGAAACCTCGGGCGACGCGCGCCTCCCGGCCCGCGCGGACGTGGAAATCGACTATAGGCGCGATGGTGTCGCCGGGAACCCCCTACGTTGCGGGTGCCGCGCAGCGGGGGGAAACCGGGCCTGCGGGCGAAGCGGCGTGTCCGATCAACTCGCCGGTCAGCCGGCGCGTTCCACCGCCAGCAGGCAGGCCGCGGAGGTCTGGCCATCGAGCGCGCGCAGCGCGGGCGTCTCCCGCGCGCACTGGGGAACCGCCTTCGGGCAGCGCGTGCGGAACACGCAGCCCGACGGCGGCGCGATCGGAGACGGCATGTCGCCCGACAGCAGCTGCAGCACCTTGCCGCGCTCGACGCGCGGGTCGGGGACGGGCACCGCCGACAGCAGCGCCTCGGTGTACGGATGCCCCGGGCGGGCATACAGCGCGTCGCCGCGCGCGATCTCCATCGTCCTGCCGAGGTACAGCACCAGCACGCGGTCGCTGATGTGCTTGACCACCGCGAGGTCGTGCGCGATGAAGATCAGCGCCAGGCCCTTGCGGCGCTGCAGCTCCTGCAGCAGGTTGACGATCTGCGCGCGGATCGACACGTCCAGCGCCGACACCGGCTCGTCGCAGATGATCAGCTTGGGCTCCAGGATCAGCGCCCGCGCGATGCCGATGCGCTGGCACTGGCCGCCGGAGAACTCGTGGGGGTATCGGTTGACCTGCTGCGGCGTCAGGCCGACCTCGGCCATCACGGCGAGCACCTTCGCGTGCACCTCGGCGTCGCTGAGTTCCGGACGGTGGATGCGCAGCGGCTCGCCGACGATGCGCGCCACCGTCATGCGCGGATCGAGCGAGGCGAGCGGATCCTGGAAGATGATCTGGATGTCGCGCCGCGCGGCGAGCCAGGCGGCGTGGTCGCCGGGCCGCAAGGCCTGGCCCTGCCAGACGACCTCGCCGCTCGTCGCGGGGATCAGGTTCAGGCAGGCGCGCGCCAGCGTCGACTTGCCGCAGCCTGACTCGCCGACGATGCCCAGCGTCTCGCCGGCGCGCAGGTCGAACGACACGCCGTCGACGGCCTTGAGCGTGGCGGCCGGCGTCCACGGCCAGGCCTTGCGGTCGCGCACCTTGAAGTGCACCTTGACGTCGCGCACCGACAGCAGCGGCGTCGTGCCCTCAGACATCGGCGCCCTCCAGCGCGTCGAGCTCGGCCACTGGGCGATGGCAGGCGCGCAGCGTCGCGGCGCCCGGTGCCAGCGGCTGCAGCAGCGGCATCGTCGCGGTGCAGCGCGCCTGCACGAAGCCGCAGCGTGCCGAGAACGGGCAGCCCGGCGGCAGCGCGTTCATGTTGGGCGGGTTGCCGGGGATGCTGCGCAGCGTCTCGGCGCCGGCGTCCAGCCGCGGCAGCGCTGCGAGCAGGCCGCGCGTGTATGGGTGCGACGGGCGGTGGAAGATGTCGTCGGCCGACGCGTGCTCCATCACGCGGCCACCGTACATGACGAGCACGTCGTCGCACAGGCCGGCGACCACGCCCAGGTCGTGCGTGATCATCACGATGGCCGTGCCGTGCTCGCGCTGCAGGTCGCGCAGCAGCTGCACGATCTGCGCCTGCACGGTGGCGTCGAGCGCGGTGGTGGGCTCATCGGCGATCAGGACCTCGGGCTCGCACAGCAGCGCCATCGCGATCATCACGCGCTGGCGCATGCCGCCGGAGAACTCGTGCGGGTAGAAATCGATGCGGCGCTTCGCGTCGGGGATCTTCACGGCGTCCAGCGCCGCGATGGCGCGCACCCGCGCCTCGCGCCGGCTGCAGCCGCGGTGCAGCTCCAGCACCTCGGTCATCTGGCGTTCGACGGTCAGGTACGGGTTCAGCGACGTCATCGGATCCTGGAAGATCATCGCGATGCGGTCGCCGCGCACGGCGTTGAGCTCGGCCTCCGGCAGCCCCAGCAGGTCGCGGCCATGGTGCAGCACCCGGCCGGTGGCGCTGCCGTTGCGCGCCAGCAAGCCCATCATCGCGAGCATCGTCTGCGACTTGCCCGAGCCGGATTCGCCGACGATGCCCAGCGTCTGGCCGCGGCCCAGCGCGAAGGCCACGTCGTTGACCGCGTACACGGGGCCGTCGCTGGTCGCGAAGCGGACGCTGAGGTCGCGCACTTCCAGCACCGGCGTGGTCGTCGCGTCGCTCATCGCCTCAGCGGTCCTTGGGATCGAGCGCGTCGCGCAGCGCGTCGCCGATGAAGTTGGCGCAGTACAGCGTGATCGACAGCGCGCCGGCGGGAAACAGGATCATCCACGGCGCGGCGCCCATCACGGCTGCGCCGTCGTGGATCAGCACGCCCCAGCTGGTCATCGGCTCCTGCACGCCCAGGCCCAGGAACGACAGCACCGACTCGGTGAGGATCACGCCCGGCACCAGGATGGACGTGTAGATCACGACCACGCCCATCAGGTTGGGCACGACGTGCTGGAAGATGATGCGCCAGGTCGGCACGCCGATCGCGTGCGCCGCCTCGATGAACTCGCGCGACTTGATGGCCAGCGTCTGCCCGCGCACGACGCGCGCCATGTTCAGCCACGACAGCGCGGCGATGGCGCCCACCACGAGCAGGATGTCGCGCCCGAACACGGTGACCACGAGGATCGCGACGAGCAGATACGGCACGGCGTACGCCATGTCGACGATGCGCATCATCACGCCGTCGACACGCCCGCCGGCGAAGCCCGCGACCGCGCCCCAGACGACGCCGATGGTCGTCGACACCAGCGTCGCCAGCACGCCCACCAGCAGCGAGACGCGGCCGCCGATCAGCGTGCGCACCAGCAGGTCGCGCCCGAGCTCGTCGGTGCCGAACAGGTGCCAGCCGGCGCGCGTGGGCGGCGCGCTCGTCAGGCTCCAGTCGACGGAGTCGAACGCGTTGGGCAGCAGCATCGGCCCGAACACGCAGGCCAGCGTGATCAGCGCCAGCACGACGACGCTGACGACGGCCGCGCGATGGCGCAGGAAGCGCTGGCGCGCATCGCGCCACGGGCTGCGGCCGGCGGGCGCGGCGTCGACGACGGTGGGCGTGACCGCGCTCATCTCAATAGCGGATCTTCGGATCGAGCCACGCGTACGCGAGGTCGACCAGCAGGTTGAGCAGCACCGCCATCACGGTGACCAGCACCACCAGGCCCAGCACCAGCGTGTAGTCGCGGTCGGACGCGCCGTTGACGATCAGCTTGCCGAGCCCGGGGATCGAGAACCACGACTCGGTGACGATGGCCGACGTGATCGACGATATCGCCAGCGGCCCGATCACCGATACCACCGGCAGCAGCGCCGGCCGCAGCGCGTGGCGCAGCACGACGACGCGCATCGGCAGCCCCTTGGCGCGCGCCGTGCGGATGAAGTTCGAGCCCATCACCTCGATCAGGCTGCCGCGCATGATGCGGCCGATGGTGGAGACGTTGATCAGCGTCAGCAGCACGATGGGCAGCACCATGTAGCGCGGCGCGAAGTCGTCCCAGCCGCCCGAGGGCAGCCACGGCAGCGTGATCGCGAACACCAGCACCAGCAGCGGCCCCAGCACGAACGACGGCAGGACGCTGCCCACGTTGCCCACCAGCATGACGACGACGTCGACCCAGCTGTTCTGCCGCAGCGCGGCGACGATGCCCATCGCGACGCCGACGATCGCGGCGACCGCCATCGCCGTGCCGCCGATGGCCAGCGACACCGGCAGCGCGCGCGCCACGAGGTCGTTGACCGACCAGTCGGCGTAGCGGAACGAGGCGCCGAGGTCGCCGTGCAGCAGGTCGCGCAGGTAGTACAGGTATTGCTGCCACGGCGGCAGGTCGAGGTGGTACTTGGCCTGCAGGTTGGCCAGCACCGCGTCCGACACCTTGCGCTCGGCGTCGAACGGGCCTCCCGGCGTCAGGTGCAGCAGCACGTAGCAGAGCGTGACCACGGCCAGCACCGTGGGGATGGTCACCAGCAGGCGGCGGACGACGTAGGCCCACATCGAGATCGACGCCTCAGTGCTTGACGATGTAGAAGTCCTTGCTGCGGTAGCGCTCCTGCCCGTTCATGTCGTCGTAGCCGCCGACCCAGGGCTTGACCAGGCGCGGCGCCGAGTACTGCAGCAGCGGGATCAGGGGGTAGCCGTCCATCGCGATCTTCGCGGCCTGGGTCAGCAAGGCCTCGCGCTTCGCAGGGTCGGTGCTGGCGTTGCCCTGGGCAATCAGTTCGTCGGCCTTCTTGTTGCAACTGCGCTGGTCGTTGACCTCCGAGCCGCACTGGATCAGCGCGAGGAACAGCGTGGCGTCGTTGAAGGTCGCGACCCAGCCGTGGCGCGCGATCTGGTAGTCGCCGTCGTGGCGCTTGCGGATCAGCACCTTGAACTCGAGGCTGTCGATGTCGGTCTCCAGGCCCAGCTTGGTCTTCCACTCGGAGGCGGCGAAGATCGCCATCTTCTTGTGATAGTCGCTGTTGTTGTACGTGAACTTCAGCCGCGTGCCGGGCTTCACGCCGGCCTCGGCCAGCAGCTTCCTGGCCTCGGCCACGCGCTTGTCCATGGGCCAGTCGGCCCAGTCGTAGCGCGTCTGCTGGATGGCGGCCAGGCCCTTGACCGCCAGGCCGTACAGCGGCGCCTGGCCGTCGGCCGTCACCTTGCTCGCGAGGATGTCGCGGTCGATCACCATCGACAGCGCCTTGCGCACGCGCACGTCCTTGAGCAGCGGGTCGGCGGTGTTGAGCGCGTAGAAGCGCAGGCCCAGCAGCGGCCCGCTGTGCATCTCGCCCGGGTACTGCGCCTTGAGCGCGTTGTAGGAGCCCGGCGCGATCTGCTGCATGAAGTCGTTCTCGCCGGACTGGTACAGCTTGAGGTCGGCGTTGCCGTCCTCCACGCACAGGAAGGTCACGCGCGTGAGCTGCACGTTGGCCGCGTCCCAGTACGTCGGGTTCTTCTCGACGACGACCTTGCTGTTGACCTGCCAGTCCTTGAGCACGTACGCGCCGTTGCTGACCATGTTGCCCGGCTTCGTCCAGTCCCTGCCGAACTTCTCGATCACCGCCCTGGGCTGCGGCGCGTACTGCGCCACCGACATCACGGCCGGCAGGAAGGGCACCGGGCCGGCGGTGCGGACCTCCAGCGTCTGCTTGTCGATCGCCTTCACGCCGAGCTCGGTCCCCGGCTTCTTGCCATTGACCACCTCGATGCCGTTGAGCAGGTAGACGCCATACGTGGTGGCGATCTTGGCAGCCGTCTTCGGGTCGAGGAAGCGCCTCCAGGCGTAGACGAAGTCGTCGGCAGTCACCGGCTGGCCGTTCGACCACACGGCGTTCTTGCGCAGCCTGAACACCCAGGTCGTCGCATCCGTCTGCTTCCAGGATTCCGCGACGCCGGGGACGACGTTGCTGTGGTGATCGGTGGACGTGAGGCCTTCGAACAGGTCGCGATCGATCTCGCCGGCAGGCACCGATTCGATGTAGGCCGGATCCAGCGATTCTGGTTCCGCGAAGTTGTTGCGCACCATCTCCTGCCGCGCGGCCAGCACGGTGCCGGGCGGGATGACGGCCGCATGGACGGCGGCGCCGGACGCGGCGAGCGCCAGGATGGCGAGCGCTCGGGCGAGCGACGGCTTGTAGCGCGTATTCATTGCAGAAGGCTCCGTGCGCGACCTGGGTAAGGCCGGGTGCAGTATAGGGGTCGACATCGCGCGGCTTCCAAGCAGCTTGCGTGCCGGCGTGGCGGCCGTCACATCCTGAAGCCGGCCGCCGGCGGGCCCGGTGTAAGCTCGCCCGGCGCGCGGGCCTCCCCGCGGGCCACCGCCCGGAGACGGGCCGACCGCCTCGCCGAATGCCGCATCGTGACCCTCGCCCATCGCCGCTGACCCTGGCCCCGACGCTGCGCACCGCCGCGTCGACGCTGCTGCTGGCCGTGCTGGCCGCCTGCCAGACGACGCCCACCGCGCCACCCGGCCCGGGCAACGTCTCGCGCCTGCCCCCCGGCACCGCCGGGCGCGACGGCCCGGACGCCAAGCCGCCGCAGAACCTCGACGCGGTGCCCGACGCCGTGCCCCAGATCGAGGCCATCCGCAACGGCGGCCCCAACAAGCCCTACGAGGTCGGCGGCAAGACCTACACGCCGCTGACCGACGGCCGCGCGCTGACCGAGAAAGGCCTGGCGTCCTGGTACGGCAAGAAGTTCCACGGCCGCCGCACGGCCAGCGGCGAGGCCTACAACATGTACGCGATGACGGCCGCGCACAAGACGCTGCCGATCCCGAGCTACGCGCGGGTGCGCAACCCGTCCAACGGCAAGGAGGTGATCGTGCGCGTGAACGACCGCGGGCCGTTCGTGCGCGGCCGCGTGATCGACCTGTCGTACACCGCGGCGCTGAAGCTGGGCGTGCTGGGCGGCGTGGCGCAGGTCGAGGTCACCCGCATCACCGACGACGACATCCGCACCGGCGCCGCGTTCCGCAAGGCGGCGCCCGGCGAGGCGCCGACGGCCGTGGCCGCGGCCAACCCGCTGCCGACGACGCCGCCGGGCATCAGCGTCCCGCGCGTCGCCACCGCATCCGCGCGGGTGCTGCCGCCGGGCACGAACGACGTCGTCGTCGCCGCGGCCGACGCGCCCCGGCCGGGCAGCGCCGCGAGCGTGCCGGCAGCGCCGCAGCCGCCGGTCGACCTCGGCGCGGCCGCCGCGACGGACGCCGCGGCCCCGGTCGCGGGCGTGGTGACGCCGGTCCCCTCGACGGTGGCGACGGCAGGCCCCCCCGCGAGCGCACCGGCGCCCGCGAGCGTGGCCGGGCCGGACGAACGCGGGCATGCCGAGACCAAGGCCGGCATCGGCTGGTGGCTGCAATTGGGGGCGTTCAAGCAGCGCGACGGCGCGCTCGATTTCCAGCGCAAGCTCATCGACGAGCAGCCCTGGCTGGCCCCGCTGCTGGCGGTCTTCACCGACCACGGCCTCAACAGGCTGCAGGCGGGGCCCTACACGTCGCGGGACGAGGCCAGGAGCGCGGCGGAGCGGGTCCGCACCGCGCTGCAACTGGTGCCCACGATCGTGGAAAAACAGTAGGAGGCCGCGGCGCGGCCTCGCCGGGATCCGGCTCGAGCGAGCCGACCCCGGTTACTCAGTCGTCGTAGCCTTCGTGGCGCGAGGCGGCGGCGTACAGGTCGGCGGCGAAGCCCGGCGAGTGCAGCTCGACGCTGCGCGCCAGCTCGCGCACCTCGTTGGCTTCGCGCACGCGGGCGCGGAAGGTGCTGGCGGGACGCTCGATCTTGGCGGACGCGGCGACGGCCTTGCGCACCGGGCGCGCGGCGGACGACGTGGACGAGAACAGGCCGGCGACCAACTGGCGGATCGCGCCGGTGAAGATCGGTTGGTGGCCGTAGGTGCCGGAAGTGATGGCGGTCATGGTGTTTCCCTGCAAGTGCACCTCGGTAGAGATGCGATGGGAGAACTTTAAGGGTTTTCCCTTTGATACTCCAATGAATGTTGGGCATTCAAGATATACTTGATGTTCATATCTCTGACGCGGGTCATTCTTCGTGAACTTCCGCACGCTGGACCTCAACCTGCTGCGCGTCTTCGACGCCGTGATGGCCGAAGGCAGCCTCACCCGCGCCGCGGAGCGCCTGGCGATGACGCAGCCGGCCGCCAGCCACGCCCTGAAGCGGCTGCATGGGGCGATCGGCGAGGAGCTGTTCCACCGCAGCGCCCACGGCATGCGGCCGACCGCCCGCGCCGAGCTGCTGTGGCCGCAGGTGCGCGCCGCGCTGGCGCAGCTGCAGGGCGCGCTGTCGCCGCCCGACTTCGACCCGGCACGCGACGCCGCCACCTTCAGCATCGCCATGGCCGACGCCACCGCCGCGATGCTGCTGCCGCACCTGATCTCGGCCATCGAGAGCCAGCGCGCGCTGGCCAACATCCGCACGCTGCCGCTGACCACGCGCGACCCGCGCCGCCTGGTCGAGGAGGCCGACGCCGACCTGGCCGTCGGCTACTTCCCGAACGCGATCGCCGCCATCGTCGCGCAGGGCGGCGACGCCACGCTGCACCACCGCCAGCTCTACGCGACCGAGTACGTCTGCGTGATGCGGCACGACCATCCGCTGGCCGGCCAGGAACTGACGCTGGACACCTTCGTCGCGGCGCATCACCTGCTGGTGACGTTCTCCGGCCGCGCGCACGGCTTCGTCGACGAGGCGCTGGCCACCGTGGGCCGCCAGCGCCGCATCGTGCTGACCGTCAACCAGTTCGCCACCGCCGGCAGCGTCGTCGCGCGCTCGGACCTGCTGACCGTGCTGCCGCGCCAGTTCCTGCCGGCCACCGGCGCCGAGCACCGGCTGGTGCAGAAGCCGCTGCCGCTGGCGCTGGCGTCGGTCAACGTCGAGATGATGTGGCACCTGCGCAAGGACGACGACCCGGCGCACCGCTGGCTGCGCGGGCTGCTGGTCGAGGCCGCCGCCAGGCAGCCCATGGTGCGGCACTGAGGCCGCGGCCCGCTTCAGAGGACGGCCGCCATCGCGTTGGCCGTCGCCTCGACGTTGCGCGTGTTCAGCCCGGCCACGCACATGCGGCCCGAGCGGATCAGGTAGACGCCGAACTCCTCGCGCAGGCGGTCGACCTGGGCCGCGGACAGGCCCGTGTAGCTGAACATGCCGCGCTGGGTCAGGAAGTAGCCGAAGTCGCGGCCCGGCACCTTGGCGACCAGCACGTCGTGCAGCGTCCTGCGCATCGCCTGGATTCGGGTGCGCATCGCGTCGACGTCGGCGTTCCAGGACGCGCGCAGGGCCGGCGTGTCCAGCACGGTGGCGACGACGGCGCCGGCGTGGATGGGCGGGCTGGAGTAGTTGCGGCGCACGGTGGCCTTGAGCTGGCCCAGCGCGAGCTGCGCCTCGGCGGACGTCGGCGCGCACACGCTCAGGGCGCCGGCGCGCTCGCCGTACAGGCTCATGCTCTTGGAGAACGAGTTGGCGCAGAAGAACGGCAGGCCGGCGTCGGCC
>DASQCX010000038.1:0-6746 GCA_035634455.1 Burkholderiaceae bacterium | reverse complement strand
GCCCGGTCTCGACGCGCCCGGCCAGGCGGCGCAGGAAGCGCGCGCTGCCCTCGGCCGTGACCGCCAGGTCGTACCAGCCGGCGCTGTCCTTGACGGCCCAGGTGTCGACGACGCGCGCGCCCGGTGCGAGCACGTGCAGCCGCGGCGCGGCCTTCGGGTAGACGGCGGGCGCGACGCTCAGGCGCACCGGCGCGGCGCCGCGATTGACGAGCGTCAGCCGCAGCTGGCCGCCGCGTTCGCGCCGGTGCTCGCCGCGCACGTCGACGGCCAGCGCCGGGTCGTCGCGGAAGCGGCGGTGGAACGCGCCGGGGCCGGCGACGACGAAGTCGGAGGTATCGATCGCGACGTCGTCGCGCAGCTGCTTGCCGGCCTCGATGGTGTAGCTGCGCGGCGCGGCGGCGGAGCCGGTGGCGCTGAGCCGCAGCACGGCGCCCGCGCTGCCGCGGTTGGCCAGCGCGAGCGCGAAGCGTCCGTCGGCGGCGTCGAAGCGGGCCGTGACCTCGAAGTCGTAGGGCAGGGCGCGCGAGCGGCGCAGGCCGGGCTCCTGGCGCGGCAGCGCCGGCGCCGACGGCTGCGCGGGGATCCAGTCGGGATGGCGGCTGGTGTCGGCCGGGACGTAGCCGCCGGTCGCGGGCAGCGGCGCGAGCGACGCGTTCGGGTTCGCGAAGTCGAACGCCGACACCAGGTCGCCGCTGACCGCGCGCCGCCACGGGCTGATGTTGGTCTCGCGCAGCGCGTCGCCGCCGGCGCCGAAGCGGCGCTCGACGAAGCGGATCAGCGAGGTGTGGTCGAACACCTCCGAGCAGACCCAGCCGCCGCGCGTCCACGGCGAGACCACCAGCATCGGCACGCGCGGGCCCAGGCCGTACGGGCCGGCGGCGTAGCTGGCGTCGCCAGGGAAATGCTCGCGCGCGGCGTCGACGGTGGACAGGCCTTGCGCGGGCGTGGCGGCCGGCGTCGGCGGGACGACGTGGTCGAAGAAGCCGTCGTTCTCGTCGTAGGTGATGAACAGCGCCGTGCGGCTCCAGACCTCGGGGTTGGCGACCAGCGCCTCCAGCACCTGCGCGATGTACCAGGCGCCGTAGTTCGCCGGCCAGTTCGGATGCTCGCTGTAGGCCTCGGGCGCGACGATCCACGACACCGACGGCAGCCTGCCGCCCGCGACGTCGGCCTTGAGGATGTCGAACAGCCCCTGCTTCGGGTCGGCCGCGATACGGGTACCGGTACGCGCCTTCTCGTACAGCGGCGAGCCGGGCGCGGCGTTGCGGTACTGGTCGAAGTACAGCAGCGAGTTGTCGCCGTAGTTGCCGATGTGGGCGTTGTCGGCGCAGCCCCAGTTGCCAGCCTTGTCCAGGCCGTCGCCGACGTCCTGGTAGATCTTCCAGCTGACACCGGCGGCCTCCAGGCGCTCGGGGAAGGTCGTCCACGAATAGCCGGCCTCGGCGTTGGTGACGACCGGGGCGTGGGCGCCATCGTTGCCGGCGCAGCCCGTCCACAGGTGGTAGCGGTTCGGGTCGGTGGGGCCCAGCAGCGCGCAGTGGTAGGCGTCGCACACCGTGAAGGCGTCGGCCAGCGCGTAGTGGAACGGGATGTCGGCGCGCGTGAAGTGCGCCATCGTGTGGGGGCCCTTGGCCGCGATCCATTGGTCGCTGCGGCCTTCGTTCCAGGCGCGCTGCGTGGTCGGCCAGTCGTGCGGCGTGCCCACCATGAACTGCAGGCCCAGGTCCGGCGCGTCGGGGCGGAACGGCAGGTGCTCGCCGTCGGGCCCGGGCTGGTGCCACACCGGCTTGCCGTCGGGCAGCGTCGCCGGACGCGGGTCGCCGAAGCCGCACACGCCGCGCAGCGTGCCGAAGTAGTGGTCGAACGACCGGTTTTCCTGCATCAGGATGACGACGTGCTGGACGTCCTCCAGCGTCCCCTTGTCGCGGTGCGCGGGGATGGCGAGCGCCTTCTGGATCAGCGCGGGCAGGGCGGCGGCGGCGCCGGCGCCGATCAGGCTGCGGCGCAGGAAATCGCGGCGGTCGTTCGAATGCATGGCTTCTCAGGTGGGGAGGTATTGCAGCACGGCGGGGTCGGCACCCAGCTCGACCCAGTCGCCGGCCGCGAGCGGCGGCTCGTCGAGCGCGCGCGACAGGGTCAGGGTGTCGCCGGCCTCGGTCTGCAGGTCGACGCTGGCGCGCTGCTGGCCGAACCAGGATTCGACCACGCGGGCGCGCAGCGCGAAGCCGTCCGCACGGCCGGCGCTGCGCACGTGCAGCGCGTCGATGGGCAGCGCCCACCAGCCGGCGTCGCGCCGCAGCGTGCCGGGCGCCGCGGGTGCGGCGATCAGGTTGAACGCGCCGAGGAAGGTCGCCACCTGCCGGGTCGCGGGCTGGCGCCACAGCACGGCGGGCGTGTCGCACTGCGCGATGCGGCCGTCGAACATCACGGCGACGCGATCGGCCAGCTCGAAGGCCTCGGCGCGGTCGTGCGTGACGACCAGGCAGGTCTGCTGCAGCTGCCGCTGCAGGCGGCGGAACGAGCGCCGCAGCGGCACGCGGAACGATTCGTCCAGCGCCGAGAACGGCTCGTCCATCAGTAGCAGCGAGGGCTTGCGCGCGAGGGCGCGCGCGAGCGCGACGCGCTGGCGCTGGCCGCCGGACAGGCGCGCGGGCCGCGCGTCGCGCTGCTCGCCCAGCTCGACGAGCTGCAGCAGTTCCTCGGCCCGCGCGGTCGCCTCGGCCTGCGCGGCGCCTTCGGCCAGCAGCCCGAACTCGATGTTCTCCAGCACGGAAAGATTCGGGAACAGCGCGTAGTGCTGGAACACCACGCCCACGCCGCGCTGCTGCGCGCTCGACCGCGTGACGTCCTCGCCGCCGATCGCGATGCCGCCGCCGTCCAGCGACGCGAGTCCGGCGATGGAGCGCAGCAGCGTCGTCTTGCCGCAGCCCGACGCGCCCAGCAGCGCGACGACCTCGCCGCGCGCGAGTTCCAGATCGACGTCGCGCAGGATCGCGCGACCGCCCAGCGCCAGCGCGGCCGCGCGGACTACGAGTTGCGGCGGGTGTTCCATGCCGTCAGTCCTTCCACCAACATTCCCATCGCGGCGATCACCGCGAAACTCAACACGACCAGCGCCGCCGACAGGTGCCCGTTGACGCTGCGCATGCCGTTCAGCAGCGGCTGCAGCATCTCGATCGAGCCGCCCAGCAGCAGGTTCGCGATCGCGAACTCCATCGCCGCGGTCACCCAGCACAGCAGCAGCGAGGCCACCAGCGCCGGCGCGAGCAGCGGCAGCAGCACGCGGCGCAGCAGATAGCCGTCGCTCGCGCCCAGCGTGTGCGCGGCCTCCATCAGCGGCGCGACGTCGAGTTGGCGCATCGCGGCGCCCAGCGTCTTGTGCTGCAGCGGGAACAGCAGCGGCGCGGCGACCACGACGTACACCGCGCGCAGGTCCAGCCAGCCGCCCCAGCGGCCGACGAACAGCTCCAGCGCGCCGATGGCGATCACCACCGGCGGGATCGCGTACGGCAGCAGCGACAGCGCGTCCAGCAGCGCCGTCACGCGCGGCGAGGTCAGGCGCGCGACGATGGTCGCCGTCGCGCCGACCAGCAGCGTCAGCAGCGCAGTCGCGAACGACAGCGCGAGCGTCTGCACGACGGCGGCCTGCACGCGCGGCGTGCGCACGAGCTCCGCCATCCAGGCCCAGGTCGCGCCCTCGGGCAGCAGGCTGCGATCCCAGCGCGCCGAGAACGCGTACAGCAGCACGGAAAAGGGCGGCAGCACCGCCAGCGCGATGACCATCGCCAGCGCCAGTCCGGACCACGACCAGGGCCTGCGATTCATGCGTCGCGCCCCCGCAGCCGCCGCGCGAGCAGGTTCGCGCCCGCGATCACGATCACCAGCAGCACGAACATCAGCAGCGCCAGCAGCGAGGACAGCCCCGGATTCGAGAAGATGTCGCCGCTGACCAGTGCCGCGATGCGCACGGCCAGCACGTTGGCCGAGGTGCCCGACAACGCGAACGGCGTCGCGTAAGCGGCCGCGGCGTTGGCGAACAGCAGGCTGCCGACTTCCAGCAGGCTGGGCAGCAACAGCGGCAGGCCGACGCGGCGCCAGAACAGCGCGGGACTCGCGCCCAGCGTCGCGGCAGCGTCCATCAGCCCGCCTTCGAGCATCTGCACCGGCAGCGCGAGCATCAGCGTGGCCAGCGGCACCTGGAAGCAGAGATAGGCCAGCAGCAGGCCGCCGTTGCCTTCGAGGTCGAACGGCAGCGCGACGCCCACGCCCGCGAGCGCCTGCCGCAGCACGCCCTGCGCGCCGAACAGCAGCGTCAGCGCGAGCGCCAGCGGCACGCCGGCGAAGTTCGCGCCGAGGTTGGCCAGCACGTTGCTGGCGCGGCGCCAGCGCGGGTGTTCGGCCAGCGCGACCGCGGCCGCGCCGCCGATCGCCAGCGCGGCGAGCGTCGACAGCGCCGAGATCCACAGCGTGTTGAGGATCGCCTTGAAGTAGTAGCCGTCGGACACGAGGTCGCGCAGCGCGCACTCGCCGCCGCGCGCGCAGTCGGCGACGACGCCCGTGCTGCGCCACGCGAACGGCAGCAGCACCGCGACCGCCACCACGAGCAGCAGCGGGACGGCGGCGATCCAGGCGGCGCGCTTGGACAGGTTCATCGCGCCGCGGCCATGCGTTCGACGACGAAGCGGCGGATGCCCAGCTGGTCCGCCGGCCAGGCCGCGGGCTCGCGCGCCGCGTCGCCGTCGGCCGGGATCCACACGAACGGCACCGCGCGCTCCTGCGGCGTGTCGCCGCCGTGCATGCGGTCGGCGCTCATGCCGTGGTCGCTGGTCAGGACGACGTCGTAGCCGTCCGCGAGCCAGTGCGGCAGCAGCAGCGCGAGCGCCATGTCGAGCTTGCGCGCCGCCAGGTCGTAGGCCGAGGACTCGCCGCCGTGCACGTGGCCGGCGTTGTCCAGACCCATCGGATGCACGAACAGCAGCTCGGGCGCGTGGCGCTGGCGCAGGTCCTCCGCATCGGCCAGCAGGTGCGAGTCGGGGTACTCGTCCTCGAAGTACCAGCTGCCCGCGACGACGCCGCGGCTCGCGCACGCGGCGGTGCGGTGGCGCGCGGGCGCGAAGCGCTCGCCGGCCAGCAGTTCGTAGAACCAGTCGTAGGCCGCGACGGCGCTGCGGCCGCCGCGCGCGTGCACGTCGTCGAACAGGGTGTCGTCCAGGCGCACGCCCACGTTGTCGTTGCTCAGGATGCCGTGGTCGACCGGCCGCCGGCCGGCGATCACCGTGGCGTACAGCGGGCGCGACAGGCTGGGCAGTTCGCAGCGCAGCGTGCTCCAGCGCGCGCGTCCGGCCTCCTGCAGGGCGAGCGCGTAGCCCATGCAGCGGCGCGCGGTGTCGTCGCGCAGGCCGTCGACCAGGAGGAAGGCGAGGCGGCGCATGGTCAGGCGTCCATCACGTCGCGCTGCCAGGCGCGCGGCAGCTTCTTGACCTCCTCGGTCCAGATCGCCGGGCGCACCGCGCGCGCCTTCGCGTACTGCTTGCCGTCGACGAGCTTCCTGCGGATGTCGTCGGGCAGTGCCATGCTGTCGGCGCGGATCGGGCGCGCGTTGCCGCGCGCCAGCTCGACCTGGCCGGCGTCGCTGAAGATGTACTCGCGCGCCAGCATCGCCGCGTTCGGGTGCGGCGCGTTCCGGTTGATGATGGTCGTGTAGCCGCTGGTGACCGAGCCGTCGGACGGGATCAGGATCTCGTAGTCGGCCGCGTTGGGGATCTTGTCGCGGTACGACAGCGCGTTGAAGTCCCACATCACGAACACGTCGGCCTCGGCGCGCTCCATCAGCGCGGGCGACGCGTTGGTCGTCACCAGCCGATGCTGCTTCGCGAGCGGCGCGAACGCGGCCAGCGCGGGCTGCAGGCGCGTCTCGTCGCCGCCCAGCGCGATGGCGGCCGACAGCACGCCGGCGTTGGCCTGCGCGGCGCGCCCGACCTCGCCGATCAGCACGCGCGCGTTCGACTCGAACAACGCCTTCCAGCCGCGCGGCACCGCCTTCACGCGCTTCGTGTTGACGGCGAACGCGATCGTGCCGGTGTAGGCGAGCGCCCAGTGGCCGTCGGCGTCCTTGGCCCAGTCGGGCACCTGCGCCCAGGTGCTGGGCTTGTAGGCGCGCGTGACGCCGCGCGCCTTGGCGATGGCGCCGAACTCGAAGCCGACGTCGCCGATGTCGACGCTGGCATTGGCCTTCTCGGCCTCGATCTTGGCGATCTCCTCGGCGCTGCTCATGTCCGAGTCGACGTGCGCGATGCCGTACAGCCGCTGCAGGTCGGCCCAGGTGCCGCGCCAGTTGGCCCAGTCGTCGGGCATGCCGACGCTGGCGAGCCGGCCTTCGGCGCGCGCGAGGCGCTCGAGGTCCTTCAGCGCGGGTTGCGCGGTCTGCGCGCGAGTGGGCAGGGCGGCGGCGCCGAGGGCGGCGGCCAGCAGCGCGTTGACGCGGCGGCGGTGGAGCATGGTGGACGTCCTTCTTCGTTGGAACTGGAATGCACTAGGCGCGCAGCCCTCGCGGACTGCGCGCCGATCGCGTGCGGCGCGATCAGAACTTCGCGGCGAAGGTCAGCGTGAACTCTCGCGGCGCGCCCGGCAGCAGGGTCTGCGCGGTGCCGTCCGGGTCGCTGTTGACGAAGCCGTTGCTGCCCAGCGTCGAGATGTACTTGCGGTCGGTCAGGTTGGTGACGTTGAGCTGCAGGCTGCTCTGCTTG
>DASQCX010000037.1:0-6680 GCA_035634455.1 Burkholderiaceae bacterium | reverse complement strand
CTTCGACCTGTTCGGCGCGGCGGGCCGCGACAAGGCGCTGCGCGCGGGCTCGTACTTCCAGCGCGTGATGAACGCGACGCGCCACGGCCAGCCGTTCGACGCCGCGGCCGTGCGCGTGCTGGGGCTGTCGTGCCGCGACTGGCTGGAGCGCACGCTGCCGGAGCCCGCGCAAGGGCGCTGGGACGCCACGGTGGCGATCACGCATTTCGCACCCAGCCTGCGCAGCGCCGACCGGCGCTACGGCCCGCAGCCGACGACGGCCAGCTTCTGCAACGCGGACGACGACCTGATCCCGCGTGCCGACCTGTGGATCCACGGCCACCTGCACTGCCGCCACGACTACCTCGTGGAACGACCCGGCCAGCACGCGTCCCGCGTGGTGTGCCAGGCGCGCGGCCTGGAGAAGAAGGGCGAAGCCGACGGCTTCGACCCGATGAAACTGATCGAGGTGTGAGGCCCGTTCAGGCGCCGAGCTTGCGTCCCAGCCACAGCCACCAAGGCGCTGCCGGGGTGGCGGCGCGCAACGGCGGCGGGTTCGGGTCGCCGGGCACGACCGAGTCGATGGAGCCGCTCTCGATCGCCTCGTCGAGCCCGAAGGCGGTGCCGAGGTCGGCGAAGTCCGGTGGACGCCGCTGCGACGACGCGCCGCGACCGAAATTGCGCAGGAACGTGGGGCGGGACGCGTTGGTCATCGGTCTCTCCAGAGTTGGAACCGTGAGACCAGTGTGAAGGAATGTTTCCGGGCCGGTGCCGCGAATTGTGTGTGGTATGTCCGACAGTTCCGCTGTATCGAATTCACGATTCCCCCGAAGTAGCGATGCCGGGGTGGCCGCATCGCGCTTAAGCTGGACGCGTCGATGCCGTGGGTGCAGCAGCGCACCCACGCAGCCAACTCGGGAGCCGCCATGCGCAGCACGCAACTTCAATCTCTCACCTGGGGCACGGTCACCGCGGCCGTCGGCTGCGCGGTGTGGTTGTCGTCGACCGATCAGGCGGCGCTGTTCTGCTCCGTCGGCTACCGCGCCACCAGCCAGGCGATGGGCCTCGAGATCCCCGCCGAGCCCACGCGCGCCGGCGTGCCGGCCAAGCTGCCAGGGTCGAGCGCCGCCAGGCAGCTGCAGGCCCAGGCCGGCTAGGGATGTCGAGTCGGCGCGGTTATTAAGTAGCATCGCTACTTAACTCTGAATTCGATTAATCCAGCTTCAGAAAACACTTTCGCTCTCCGAGAATCCGGACGCAGCCAGACGGTGCTGCCGGTCGACCCGACCGGCCGCCACGCGGCAAGAGGATTCGCGATGAAAGTGATCGTTCTGGGCGCCGGCATCATCGGCGTCGCCACCGCCTGGCACCTGCTGGAAGAAGGCCACGAGGTGACCGTCGTCGACCGCCAGCCCGAGGCCGCGCTGGAGACGAGCTTCGCCAACGGCGCCCAGATCTCGGTGTGCTTCTGCGAGCCCTGGGCCAACGCCGGCGCGCCGTTCAAGGTCGCCAAGTGGATGCTGCAGGCCGACTCGCCGCTGCTGTTCCGCCCGCGGCTCGACCCGCACCAGTGGCGCTGGGCGCTGAGCTTCCTCACGCAATGCACCGACGCCGCGTTCGCGCGCAACGTCGAACAGCTGGTGGCGCTGGGCCGCTACAGCCACGAGTCGCTGAAGGCCGTCGTCGGAAAGACCGGCATCGAGTACGACCGCCTCGAGCGCGGCATCCTGCACTTCTTCTCGTCGGCCGCCGACTACGAGAACGGCGTCAAGGCCGCGGCGCTGATGCGCGACCACGGCGTCGACCGCCGGGTGCTGGACCGCGACGCGGTGCTGGCCGTCGAGCCCGCGCTCAAGCGCTTCGGCGGCATCCATGGCGGCACGTTCACGCCCAGCGACGAGTCGGGCGACGCGCGGGTCTTCACGCAGAAGCTGGCGCGGCTTTGCGCGGCGCGCGGCGCGAAGTTCCTGTGGGAGCACGACGTCCTGGGCCTGGCCAAGTCCGGCGCGAAGATCATCGGCGTGCAGGTGCGCGACCGCAGCACGCTGCAGGCCAGCACGCTGACCGCCGACCAGTACGTCGCCGCCGCCGGCTCGTTCACCGCGCCGCTGCTGCGCCCGCTGGGCATCTGGCTCAACATCTACCCGGCCAAGGGCTACTCGGCGACGCTGCGCCTGAAGCGCCCCGAGGACGCCAGCGTCGTCAGCCTGCTGGACGACACCCGCAAGATCGCGATCTCGCGCCTGGGCGACCACATCCGCATCGCCGGCACCGCGGAGATGGCCGGCTACGACACGTCAATCGACGGCGCGAAGTCGCGCCTGCGCTGCGAGGCCCTGGTGCGGCGCTACGAGGAGCTGTTCCCGGGCGTGGCCGACACCAGCCAGCCCAACTTCTGGGCCGGCCTGCGCCCCAGCACGCCGAACAACCTGCCCTACATCGGCCGCAGCAAGATCGCCAACCTGTGGCTCAACGCCGGCCACGGAACGCTGGGCTGGACGCACGGCGCCGGCTCCGGCCGCGCGCTGGCCGAGCTGATCAGCGGCCGCCGCCCGCAACTGGACTACGGCTTCTGCGGCGAGGCGCTACCGTCGCGGCGCCCGCTGGTGGCGATGCCGTCGCGCTCCTGGGCTTGAGAAGCCGCGAACGGGCCGGCCTGCGTCAGAACCGTCCGCGTCCCGGCGGCCCGTTGCGGCGCGGCGGCGGGCGCTTCGGCATGCCGTGCGGCTTGGCCGACTTCGGCAGCGGCCGGCTGACGTCGGCCAGGCGCATCACGCTCTGCACGACGTCCTCGATGGCCTCGTCGAGGTCGGACGGCGGCTCCAGCGTCTCGATCTCGGCCAGCAGGGCGTCGGCGTCCTCGAGGTCGTCGGGGTCGAACGCGGCGTAGAGGACGGCCAGCGGCTCGAGCGTGTCCGGCGAGTCCATGTCCATCAGCCGCGGGAACAGCTCCATCGCCGCGGAGAAGCCGGCGACCCAGGGCAGGGTCGATTCGAGCGGCTCGGCGTCCTCGTCGAGCTCGAACACCCAGGGGTCGAACCATTGGCGGGCGGCGATCGCGGTGGCCAGCTCGCGGTAGCGGCGCTGCACCAGGCCCTGCAGCTCGTGCAGGCCTTTCCACTTGTCGTCGAGCGGGCGGCCGTCGATGTCCCAGACGTGCTTGATCCATGCCCCGGCCGGCACCGCGGTCGGCTGCAGCAGCACGCCGCACAGGTAGCCGTCGAGCATGCTGACGTCCAGCGGCTCGAGCGGCTCGGGGATCTTGTCCAGCAGCGTCTGCAGCCGGTTGATGTCGGCTTCGGCGAGCGGCGGGACGGGCGTGGGGGCGGCGGGCGAGGTCATGGGGGCATTGTCGCGCCGTGGGATCATCGCGGCACGCGCCCGCCCGGCGGGCGCCGCACGAAAGCACCCATGACCGCACGACACTTCCTGTTCATCGTCTCCAGCGCCCGCATCCCCGGCGCCGTCGGCAACACCGAGTGGCTGGCCCGCGAGGCCGCGCGCCACCTGCCGGCCGGCGCCACCGCGCGCTGGATCCACCTCAACGGCCTGGAACTGGCCGACTTCGAGGACCGCCGCCACGACGTCGGCACCTACCCGATGCCCACCGGCGACACCGCCACGCTGCTGCAGGCGACGCTGGAAGCCACCGACCTCGTCTTCGTGACGCCGCTCTACTGGTACAGCTTCCCGAACCGCCTCAAGCGCTACCTCGACCACTGGAGCGCCTGGATGCGCGTCGAGGGCCTCGGCTTCAAGGAACGCATGCAGGGCAAGCGCGTGTGGGCGATCACCACCAGCGGCGATCGCGCCAAGACGCAGCCGATGTTCGACAGCCTGAAGCTGTGCGCCGAGTTCCTGGCGATGCAATGGCAGCCGCCGCTGTGGGGCAAGGGCGGCGCCCCGGGCGCGATCGAGAAGGACGCCGACGCGATCGCCGCGGCGGCGGCGGACCACTTCCGCACAGCGGACGAACCCGCGGTGTTGCCGCGATGAGGCACTCCCCCTGAAATAGGGATGCTATTCGCGACCTCGCCCCGTACATTGGATGGCGTTGTGCTGATCGAGCCAGGAGCTCTGGGAGGGGACGGGGACGGTCGGCACGCACAGTCCCAACGACGTCCTTCTCGCGAAGGACTTGAAGCCCACCCTCGCGGTGGGTTTTTTTTCGCCTGCGCTCCAGGGATATACGCAATTCGCTTGCAAAAACATACGCTCTGCGTAATGATTGCGGCTCATGACCACGCAACAAGTGCTTTTGCGCGACGCCATGCGCCGCCTGGACATGACCCGCGACGCCTTCGCGGACCGCATCGGCAGTCGCCGCCGCGCCCTCGACAGCTGGCTGCTGCCCGACGATTCCAACGAATTCCGGGCGATGCCCGAGGTGGCCCGGCGCTTCGTGCAGGAGATCCTCGCCAACGCCGCGGCGCGCGTCGAGCCAGATCCGCAGAGCGTACATATCGAGATGGCGCCGCCGGTGCCCGGCGCGCCGCTGCGCCACCTGCTGTCGGTCGACCAGTTCAGCCGCGAATCGGCCGAGGACCTGTTCCGCCTGGCCGACGTCATGCTGCCGATCGCGCGCCGCCGCAAGGTCACGCGCGTGCTCGAGGGCGCGGTGCTGGCCAACCTGTTCTTCGAGGCCAGCACGCGCACCCGCGTCAGCTTCGGCGCCGCGTTCTGCCGCCTCGGCGGCTCGGTGTGCGACACCACGGGCTTCACGTTCTCGTCGATGGCCAAGGGCGAGTCGATCCACGACACCAGCCGCGTCATCGCGGGCTACGCCGACGCGATCGTCGTGCGCCACCCCGAGCAGGGCGCGGTCGCGGAGTTCGCACGCGCCACCAACGTGCCGGTGGTCAACGGCGGCGACGGGCCGGGCGAGCATCCGACGCAGGCGCTGCTCGACCTCTACACGATCCAGCGCGAGTTCTCGCGCCTGGGCAAGCGTGTGGACGGCGCGCACATCGCGCTGGTGGGCGACCTCAAGTACGGCCGCACGGTGCACTCGCTGATCAAGCTGCTGGCGCTCTACAAGGGCGTGCGCTTCACGCTGATCGCGCCGCCGTCGCTGGAGATGCCGGCCGCCATCGTCGACCGCGTCGGCCGCAACGGCAACGTCGTCGAGCTGCGCGACTCGCTGCAGGGCCTGGCCGACGCCGACGTCGTCTATGCCACGCGCATCCAGAAGGAGCGCTTCGCCGAGGAGACGATCGAGGGCTACGGCGCGGCGTTCGAGATCAACCGTGCGCTGATCGATCGCGTCTGCAAGCCCGACGTCGTCGTGATGCACCCGCTGCCGCGCGACAGCCGCCCCGGCTCGCACGACCTCGCCGCCGACCTCGACGGCGACCCGCGCCTGGCCATCTTCCGCCAGACCGACAACGGCATCCCGATCCGCATGGCGATCTTCGCGACCCTGCTGGGCGTCGACAAGCTGGTGCAGCGCTCGATGCGCGACGCGCAGTGGACGCCGCCCGCCTACATCGGGCCGGAGGACAGCCCCTTCCACGGGCTCGACTGAGTCTCAGCGTCGGGCCGGCGCGATCGGGAAGCCGTCCTCCAGCGCCGTGCGCCAGTAGCCGATGAAGGCCTGCACGGCGCGCGGCACGACCGGGCTGTAGGGGCGGATCGCGTACAGGTGCTCGCCGAACGCGCCCACCGGCTTCCAGTGCGGCAGCACCAGCTGCAGCTTGCCGGACTGGACCGCGGCCTGGGCGCTGAAGTCGGGCAGCAGCGCGATGCCCAGCCCCGCCAGCGCGGCCTCGCGCAGCGCCTCGCTGTTGTTGGCGGCGAAGACGCCGCGCACCGCGACGCTGAGCCGGCCGCCGGCCGTGGCGGCCTTGGCGCCGCGCGCGGCGTCGGGCTCGAAGCTCCAGGTCGGCGTGTCGCCGGGGCGCAGGTAGTGCAGACAGTCGTGGCCGGCGAGATCCTGCGGTCGCGCGGGCGCGCCTGCGCGGCGCAGATACGCGCGCGAGGCGACGAGCCAGCTGCGCGTCGCGCACAGCGGCCAGGCGACGTGGGTGTCGGGCGGCGCGGCGGTGTGTCGCAGCGCGACGTCGAAGCCCTCCTGCGCCATCGCGACGAGCCGGTCGGACAGCTCCAGCTCCACGCGCACCTGCGGGTAGGCGCGCAGGAAACCGGCCAGCCGCGGCACGATCTGCTGGCGGCCGAGCGCCACCGGCGCGCTGACGCGCAGCACGCCGTGCGGCTCGCCGACCAGGTCCTGCACGCCGGCGAAGCCCTGCTCGATCTGCTCGAACGCACCGCGCGTGGCCTCGACCAGCCGCTCGCCGGCCTCGGTCAGGCGCACGCTGCGCGTCGTGCGGCGCACCAGCGGCACGCCGGCGGCGCGCTCCAGCTCGGCCACGCGCTGGCTCATCGCGGCCTTGCTCAGCCCCAGGCGCTGAGCGGCGGCGGTGAAGCTGCCGGCGCTGTGCAGCACGCCGAGGCCGTGCACGTGCGACCAGAGCGATTCGATCTTGCGGGCGTCCATCGTGTTGTCCTGATTTCGGATCACCCATTGTTCATCCAAGTGAACAGTGAATCCAGTCCTGAGGGCTTCCGGCGTGCGCGGCGAATGCCTAGACTCGTTCGTTGAAGATCACCTCATCGCCAGGAGACCCGCCATGACCACGCCCGCCTTCACGTCCACGACCCCGGTCGGCCATTTCATCGGGGGCGAGCACGTCGTGCACGCG
>DASQCX010000036.1:0-7282 GCA_035634455.1 Burkholderiaceae bacterium | reverse complement strand
AGCGCCACTGCGCCAGCGGCGGCATCGACATCAGGATGGCCTCGGTGCGTCCGCCCGACTGCAAGCCGAACAGCGTGCCGCGATCCCACACGAGGTTGAACTCGACGTAGCGGCCGCGGCGGTAGGCCTGGAAGTCGCGCTCGCGCTCGCCGTACGCCAGCGCGCGGCGGCGCTCGACGATGGGCAGCCAGGCGTCGAGGAAGGCGTCGCCCACCGAGCGCAGCATCGCGAAGCCCTGCGCGAAGCCGAGCTCGGCGACGTCGTCGAAGAAGATGCCGCCGATGCCGCGCGGCTCGTTGCGGTGCTTCAGGAAGAAGTACTCGTCGCACCAGGTCTTGAAGCGCGGGTACAGCGTGTCGCCGAAGGGCGCGAGCGCGTCGCGGCAGGTCGCGTGGAAGTGGCGCGCGTCGTCCTCGAAGCCGTAGTACGGCGTCAGGTCCATGCCGCCGCCGAACCAGAACACCGGCGCGCCGTCCTTCGGGAACGCGCAGAACAGGCGCACGTTCATGTGCACCGTGGGCACGTACGGATTGCGCGGGTGGAACACCAGCGAGACGCCCAGCGCCTCGAACGCGGCGCCCGCCAGCTCGGGCCGCGCGGCTGTCGCGGAGGGCGGCAGCGCCCGGCCCCTGACGTGGCTGAAGTTGCAGCCGCCGCGCTCGATCAGCGCGCCGCCCTCGATCAGCCGCGTCAGGCCGTCGCCTTCGAGCGCGCCGCCGGCGGGGCGCGTCCAGCCGTCGCTCAGGAACGTGCCGCCGTCGGCCGCCTCCACGGCCGCGACGATGCGCGACTGCAGGTCCAGCAGCCAGGCGCGGACGGCGGCGATGTCGGGTGTCTCGGATCCGGAGGAGAACGACGGGGTGGTGTTCATGGTGTCGTGGAAAGCGTCAGAGCAGCCGCACGGGCGCGGCGAGCGCGGCGCGCCTGCCGGTGCGGCCCTGCAGGCGTCTGGCGAAGCATGCCAGGTCCGCCCGCGCGTCGCCGCTCAGGCGCCAGGCCGAGTCGAGGCCGACCTCGCGCCGCGGATAGTCGAGGTAGGCCAGCACCACCGGCACCTCGGCCTGCAGCGCCACCTGGTGGAAGCCGCTGCGCCAGCCGGGCGTGAACCTGCGAGTGCCTTCCGGCGACAGCCCCAGCCACATGAACTCGTCACGCTCGCGCGCCTCGCGCAGCCGCTGCGCCATCTGGCCGACGACGCCGTTGGGCGCGTCGCGCACCACCGGGATGCCGCCGAGCCAGCGCAGCCAGCGGCCCATCAGCGGGATGCGGAACAGCGTCGCCTTGCCCCAGAACGTGATCTCGACGCCCAGCGCCCACTTGGCCAGCATCGCCCAGACGAAGTCCCAGTTGGACGTGTGCGGGTAGACGACGACCACGCCCTGCCGCGCGGGCAATCCGTCGGCGACGACGCGCCAGCCGAACAGGCGCAGCACGCCGCGGGCGAGCGCGCTGCCCTTGTCGAAGCGCACCGGCCGCGCGGCCAGTTCGGCCGGGCCGGCGGGCGCGGCGTCCGCCAGCGTCGCCGGCGCGGAGGCCGCGAACTCGCGGGCCCCGGCGTCCCAGCACTCAGCGCTTGTGGATGGCACGGTGGCCGATGTCGGTGCGATGCTGCTCGCCGTCGAAGTGGATGCCGCGCAGCGTCTCGTACGCGCGCTGCTGCGCGGTGCGCGTGGAGTCGCCCAGCCCCGTCACGCACAGCACGCGACCGCCGGTGACGCTGGTGACGTCGCCCTGCAGCGCGGTGCCCGCGTGGAACACGACGGCGTCCTCGGCCTCGGCCGGCAGGCCGGTGATGCGGTCGCCCTTGCGCGGTGTCTCCGGATAGCCGGCGGCGGCCATCACGACGCCCAGCGCGACGCGGCGGTCCCACTGCAGCTCGACCTGGTCCAGCGTGCCGTCGGTGGCGTGCATCAGCACCTCGGCGAGGTCGCTCTTGAGGCGCATCATGATCGGCTGCGTCTCGGGATCGCCCATGCGGGTGTTGAACTCCAGCGTCTTCGGATGGCCGTTGGCGTCGATCATGAGGCCGGCGTAAAGGAAGCCGGTGAACACGATGCCGTCCTTGGCCATGCCCTCGACGGTGGGCAGGATGATCTCGTGCATCACGCGCTGGTGCACGTTGGGCGTGACGACCGGCGCGGGCGAGTACGCGCCCATGCCGCCGGTGTTGGGGCCGGTGTCGCCGTCGCCCAGGCGCTTGTGGTCCTGGCTCGACGCCAGCGGCAGCACGTTCCTGCCGTCCACCATCACGATGAAGCTGGCTTCCTCGCCGGCGAGGAACTCCTCGATGACGACGCGCGGCGCGTCGTTGTGCTGCACCGCCAGGCCGCCCTCGGGCTTGAGCATCCAGTCGACGGCGGCGTGCGCCTCGGCGACGGTGGTCGCGACGACCACGCCCTTGCCCGCGGCCAGGCCGTCGGCCTTGACGACGATGGGCGCGCCCAGCCTGTCGACGTAGGCGTGCGCGGCGGCGATGTCGGTGAAGGTCTCGTAGGCCGCGGTGGGGATGCCGTGGCGCTTCATGAAGTTCTTGGAGAACGCCTTGGAGCTCTCGAGCTGCGCGGCCGCCTGCGTCGGGCCGAAGATGCGCAGGCCGTGCGCGCGGAACACGTCGACCACGCCCTGCGACAGCGGGCCCTCGGGGCCGACCACCGTCAGCGCGATCTTCTCGGCCAGCGCGAACTGCGCGAGCGCCTCGGGCTCGGTGATGTTCACGTTGACGAGGCGCTTGTCGGCCGCCGTGCCGCCGTTGCCGGGGGCCACGTAGACGCGCTGCACGCGCTCGCTCTGGGCCAGCTTCCAGGCCAGCGCGTGCTCGCGCCCGCCGCCGCCGATGACGAGGATCTTCATTCGGAAAGTACCGCGTTGTGATAGACGTCCTGGACGTCGTCGAGCTCCTCGATCACGTCGAGCAGCTTCTGCATGCGTGCGCTGTCCTCGCCGGCGAGCTCGACGGTGCTCTCGGGACGCATCGTCACCTCGGCGCCGTCGGGCGCGAGGCCGGCCGCCTCCAGCGCGTTCTTGACGGCCTCGAACTCGGACGGCGCGCTGAGCACCTCGATCGAGCCGTCGTCGTTGGTGACGACGTCGTCGGCGCCGGCGTCCAGCGCCACCTCCATGATCCTGTCCTCGGACGCGCCCGGCGCGAAGACGAACTGGCCGACGTGCCTGAACTGGAACGCCACCGAGCCTTCGGTGCCCATGGTGCCGCCGTACTTGGAGAACGCGTGGCGCACCTCGGCCACCGTGCGCACCTTGTTGTCGGTCATCGTGTCGATGATGACGGCCGCGCCGCCGATGCCGCGGCCTTCGTAGCGGATCTCCTCGTAGCTGACGCCTTCGAGGTTGCCGGTGGCCTTGTCGATGTTGCGCTTGACCGTGTCGGCCGGCAGGTTGACGGCCTTGGCCTTCTCGATGGCCAGCCGCAGGCGCGGGTTCATGCCCGGGTCGCCGCCGCCCGTGCGGGCCGCGACCATGATTTCACGGATGACCCGCGTCCATTCCTTGCCGCGCTTCTCGTCCTGTCGGCCCTTGCGATGCTGGATGTTGGCCCATTTCGAGTGCCCGGCCATAAGAAAACGCTCCTGGAGTCTGCGCAGCCGCCCGGGCATCGTGCCCGGCGGATCGGAATTTCGGGGAAACTGGCATTTTAGCCGTCCGGCCGGCGTACGGACGACGCAGCGCAAGCGCTCGACCGTCGGCCGGCGGAAGGCTCCCGCCCGCGCGACGGCTTCTTAGCACATGCCGTTTGGTTCGTTGCAACGCAGCGCCCGTCCGCCCAGACTGGCGCTGCGCCAACGCAAGGGGGCGTGACGGGACGCCAGGGTTGACGGGCCCTGGCGGGTGGAGGGAGCGGGACGGGCGTCCCGCTCCCTTTTCCTCATTTGCAGGCACACTCCCGTCGATGAGCGACTCCGAGACCCCGACCACCGCGCCGCTGCTGGTGGCCTGCCTGTGCGCCCAGTGGTGCCGCACCTGCGACGCCTACCGCGGCACGCTGCGCGGCGCGCGCGAGGCGCTACAGCTGCATCCGGACCTGGCCGCGCGCTTCCTGTGGGTCGACATCGAGGACGAGTCCGAACTCATCGGCGACCTCGACATCGAGGACTTCCCCACGCTCCTGCTGGCCCGCGGCGACGCCGTCCTGTTCTTCGGGCCGCTGCTGCCACACGCGCAGACGCTGGACCGCCTGGTGCGCGGCGCGCTGGCCGGCGAGCTGCCGCCGCCGACTGCCGCAGCGCTGGCGCCCGACGTGCGCGCCCTGCCCGCGCGGCTGCGCGCGCACGCGACGCTCTGACGCCGCAGATCAGCCCGCCAGCCGGGCCGGCGTCGCGTACCAGAGCGCCGCGAAGAAGTGGCAGGTGGTGCCCGCCAGCACGAACAGGTGCCAGGCGAAGTGCATGTACTTGAAGCGCGAGTCGAAGACGAACACGACCGCGCCCAGCGTGTAGGCGACGCCGCCCGCCAGCAGCCACAGCAGGCCGGCCGCGGGCAGCGCGTGGATCAGCGGCCCCGCGGCGGCGATCGCCGTCCAGCCCATCGCCACGTACAGCCCGGTCGACCACAGCGGGTGCTTGAGCAGGTTCATCAGCTTGACCGCGATGCCGGCCGCGGCCATCGCCCAGATCGCGCCGAACAGCGTCCAGCCCCAGCGGCCGTGCAGCACGCCGAGCGCGAACGGCGTGTAGCTGCCCGCGATGAACAGGTAGATCGCCGCATGGTCGAGGCGGCCGAGGATCTCCTTGACCTTGCCCTCGGGGATCGCGTGGTACAGCGTCGACGCCAGGTACAGCAGCATCATCGTCACCGAAAAGATGCTCACGGCCACGACGTTGGTCGCGGTGCCGTGGCGCGCGGCCATGACGACGAGGATGGGCAGCGACGCGATGGCCAGCAGGAAGCCCAGGCCGTGGCTGATCGCGTTGGCGATCTCCTCGCCCAGCGTCTGCGGGCGGTCTTCGAACGTGGTGGTGGTCATGACGGGATCGTACCGGCTTCGGGCAGCGGCCTCGTGTCGCTCAGGCAATGGCCATGCCCTCCCCTTGCCCGGCGCCGTCGCGCGCCCTCCGCGCGGCGACGCCTCCACTGTGAACCACGCCGCTCGCGCGTCCATCCCCCGGAAGGCGGATGCGCTCACCGAATCTGGGGACGTCGCGCCGGCGACGCCCCTTGTCCGTCAAGGCCTGGTCGCCACCAGGTTGATGAGCGTCTCCTCCCGCACCGCGGGCGGCGCGATGCGCAACACGCGCTCCGCCAGCCCGAGGTCCTCGCGGCTCCACCACAGGAACGGATACGAGACCTGGGCATCCGGCACCGCGAAGCCCGCGGCGCGCACCAACGCGAGGTATTCCGGCGCGGTCTTCTGCATCTGCATCGGATGGCGGAACAGCAGCCGGATGATCCACGAGTGGATGTAGCGCCGCGTCGACTCGGCCAACAGCAGCCGGCCACCCGGCCGGAGCACGCGGAAGAACTCGGCGATCGCGCGCTCCTGGTCGACCAGGTGGTGGAAGGTCTGGTGGCAGAACAGCAGGTCGACGCTGGCGTCGGGCAGCGGCAGCCTCGAGCTGTCGGCCTGGATCACCTCGGCCGCCGCGCCGTTGGCCAGCCGCACCTGCGCGGCTTCGCGCACGGCGGCCTCCACCATCTTGGGCGCGATGTCGACGCCGACCAGGCGCTCGGGCCTGAAGCGCTCGTTGAGCTTGCGCAGCGACCCGCCCCAGCCGCAGCCGACGTCGACCACGACGGGATGGCTGGCGCGCGGCGCCGGGTCGAGGCGCGCGAGATCGCGCAGCGCCACCTCCAGCACGTGCACGTCCCAGGTGCGGGTGCGCAGGAACCAGTCGCCGAAGGCGGTCTCGGGGATGTAGTCGGGCAGGGGGTTGGCGATGGACATCGGTCTTGCTTCGGCTATCTCTTCAATGCGGCTGCGCGATCGCGGCGACATGCCAGAAGGCCTCGCCATCGACCGCCGGCAGGCCGTCGCAGCGCGCCGCGGCCAGCGCGCCGGCGTCGGCGCAGCACAGCGCCACGTGCACGGGCGGCGCGCGCCACGTGCGCACGTTCGCGCGCGCGTCCGCGACGGCGCAGCCGCGGGCGAGCACGCGGCGGAAATCCCAGGGCGCGGCCTGCGGCAGACAGGCCTTGAACCACGCCTCCTTGGCCGTCCAGCGCGCCAGCAGCGCGGCGGCGCGCTCGCCGGCGGCCACGGCGTGCCAGTCGGCCAGTTCGTCCGGCGCCAGCATCAGCGCCGCGCGTTCGACGGGGTCGCTGCGGGCGGGGCGATCGCACTCGACGTCGACACCCACCACCGTATCGCTCACGGCAGCCGCCACCCAGCCGAGGCGGTGCGACAGGCTGACGTGGACGTCGCGCGGCCATCCGCCGGCCCGCGCGACGGGCGCAGCGCCCGCTTCGGCGGACACCTGCCAGGCCGCGGCCGGGACGCCGGTCGCCCCCTGCAGCAGCTCGCGCAGCAACGCGCGGCTCGCCGCGAAGGCCGCGCGCGCCGCGGGCGGCAGCGTCGTCCAGCGGCGGCGTTCGGAGTCGCCCAGCCAGCCGGGCATCGCGTCGCCACCGTCCGGGCCCGGCCCTGCCACCCGCGCGACGGCGACCCGCAGCATCGCCCGCGCCGCCCTTACTTGCCGACGTTGGCGTAGGTGCCCTTCAGCGCGATGCCGGCCAGGAAGGCGCCGTCGGAGCACTGCAGGTCGGTCGGGCTCTTGAAGTCCTCGTGCTCGCGGTAGCTGACGATGTCGATCACCGCGTTGGCGCCGTCCTTCTTGGCCTTGTCCTGCAGCTTGATCAGCGCCGACAGCGCGTTCCAGCGGCAGGCTTCCTCGGCCGACTTGTTGAACGCGTTGGTCTTGGCGTTGGACGTGTCCTCGCCGAACTTCTTGATCACCTTGGGCGTGGGCGCGCCGGCCAGGAAGAACCGGACCGAGCCGTCCAGCTTGGCCTTGGCCTCCGGCATCTCCAGCACCGACTCCAGCGTCACGGTGACGGCGGTGTTGCGGGCGAAGGCCGGTGCGGCGGCGACGGCGGCGAGCAGGGTGGCGGCGATCAGCTTCTTCATGGATGTCCTCTCTGGTTGGATGGAAACGGATGGGAACGCGTCGGTCCGGCGAGGCCGTGCCTTCAGCTCCAGCGCCGGAAGATCAACGACGTGTTGATCCCGCCGAACGCGAAATTGTTGCTCATGACGACATCGGTCTCGATGACACGGCCGCTGCCGGTGATGTAGTCCAGCGCGCCGCAGCGCGGGTCGACCTCCTCGAGGTTC
>DASQCX010000035.1:0-1664 GCA_035634455.1 Burkholderiaceae bacterium | reverse complement strand
CGCCCGCCCGCGGCCGCGGCCACGCTGGTTGCGGGCGTGGGCATCAAGGTCTCGGCGGCGCTGCTGCTGCCCTTCCTGCTGCTCGGCACCAGCGGCCGCCGCGAGCGGCTCGCGACCGCAGCCAGCGCGACGGTCAGCCTGGCGGCGCTGGCGGCGATCGGGGTGATCGGCTTCGGCACCCATGCGCTCGGCTTCCTCGGCGCCGTGGGCGAGCAGCAGCAGCTGGTGGCAACTCACAGCGTGCCCGCGGAGACGGCGCGCCTGGTGGGCCTGAGCGGAACGCCGGGCTGGTGGCGGCACGTGCTGCTCGCGGGCTTCGTGGCAGTGCTCGTGGTGGCGTTGTGGCGGACGGCGAGGGGCACGGACTGGCGCGTGGCCGCCGGCTGGACAACGCTCGCGCTGCTGGCGTCCACAGCGTGGCTGCTGCCCTGGTATGCGATCTGGGCGCTGCCGCTAGCCGCGGTCAGCGGCGATCGGCGTCTGCGCGCCGCCACCCTGCTCTTCTGCGCCTACGCGGTCCTCATCCACCTGCCGCTGGCGGATCCGCTGCTCAGCCCGAAGCGGGCCGTCGTCCGCCGCTCCGCCGTCGCGCTGCGCAGGCCAGTCGGCGCGCTCGGCAGGCCGGCCGGCGCGCTCGCCGGGCCGGTGGGCGCGCCCCGCGGGCCCGCCGTCGCGCTCCAGCAGCGACACGGCGTCGATCTCGCCCGTCTCCAGGTCCCTCGCCACGCCCAACTCGATCTCGGCGGGTGAGGCATCCGGGCGCAGGCGGCGCAGGCGGATCGCGTCCAGGCGGCGGAACTTGAGGATCTCGAGCACGTAAACCAGATACACGCTGGCGGCCGCCGCCACCAGCGCGAGCGCCACGACGACGAGCGTCCAGCCCGTGTTCAGGTGCCCTTTGTGATCGCTGTAGGGGATGAAGCGCAAGGCCAGCGCCAGGCCGGCGAGCATCAGCGTCCAGGCGTACAGGTAGGCGATCGTGCGCCGGCTCGAGAAACCGATGCGGGCCATGCGGTGGTGGAAGTGCTCACTGTCGGGCCGGTAGATCGGCTGCCTGTACTTCAGCCGCTTGAGCACTACGAAGGTCGTGTCCAAGAACGGCACCGCCAGCAGGATCAGCGGCAGCACGAACGACACAACGGCCGCCGTCTTGACCGCCGCCTCGACCACGATGCAGCCCATCAGCAGGCCCAGCAGGTTCGATCCGCAGTCGCCCATGAAGCTCGACGCGGGCGGGAAGTTGTGCACCAGGAAGCCGAGCGCCGCGCCAGCGGTCAGCGCCGCCAGCACGCCCGGGGCCGGGCGGCCGAGGTTGAACGCGATGATCGCGAACGTACCGGCGATGATCACGCACACGCCGGCCGCCAGGCCGTCCACGCCGTCGGACAGGTTGACGACGTTCATCATCACCACCAGGCCGATCACCGTCAGCGCTGGCCCGGCGTTGGTGGCGCCGGCGTGGGGGAAGGCCAGCTGGCCGACGAACGGCAGGGTGATCACCTTCACCACCACGCCGAAGTGCACGACGATCACGGCGGCCGCCACCTGCCCGCCGAGCTTCACCGCCGGCGGCAGCTCGAAGCGGTCGTCCAGCGCCCCCACCAGCGTGATCAGCGCGGCGGCCAGCAGCACGCCGTGCCACAGCTCATGTTCCTTGCCGTAGC
>DASQCX010000034.1:0-1674 GCA_035634455.1 Burkholderiaceae bacterium | reverse complement strand
GCGAGCCACGGCTGGACCGAACCGCAGGCCGAGTCGTTCGCGACGCAGTCTCGCGCGGCGGGCTTCGTCGGCCTGCGTGTCGACCAGCACCGAGAGGGTCGCGCGGCGGTCTGGGTCGTGCGAGGGGAAAACGCCGCCTAGTCGTACCCGTGCCGCATGTCGTCGACGACGCGGGGATTGTCGAGCGTCGACGGCTCGAGCGAACGCGGCCCGATGTCGCCGGAGAACACGGTGGCGGCGTCGAGCACCCGCTGGTTGAGGAAACGCAGCGGGGGCGCGTCGGCCGGCACCCTGGGCGTCGGCGCGGTGTCCGCGAGCTGCGCCAGGGCGAAGCCCCAGTCGCCGAAGGTGGGCACGTGCACGTGATACGGCGTGACCGCATAGCCGGCGGCCCGAATCGTCGAGACCGTGCGCCAGAACCCGTTGGCAGTCGAAAACGGGCTGCCGGCCTGCACGACCATGAGCCCACCTGGGGCCAGCGCATGCGCGGCCAGCGCATAGAACTCGGTCGAATACAGCCGGCCCAGCACCGGTGTGTCGGGGTCGGGAAGATCGACGATGATCGCGTCGAAGCGGCCCGAGGGACTGATCTCGGGGCCCCGCAGCCAGGTCATCGCGTCGTCGATCACGAGTTTGACGCGCGGATCGTCCAGCGAACCACCGTTGGCGTCGCGCATCGTGGTGCGCGCCAACTCGATCACGGTGGGGTCGAGCTCGACCTGCACGATCCTTGCGATGCCGGGCTGGCGCAGCAGCTCGCGGGCCGCCAAGCCGTCTCCGCCACCGAGAACGAGCACCGAGCGTGCGCCGTGACCGAGCGCCGGGTAGACCAGGCTTTCGGTGTAGCGGTATTCATCCCGGGTGGAAAACTGCAGGCCCCCGTCGAGGTAGAGGCGCATGTCGCTGCCGCGGCGGGTGACCACGATCTCCTGGTACGGCGTGTGCCGGTAGGCGATGATCGGGTCGGCGTACAGCCGTTGCCTGCTCGTCGTCTCGATGTCGGCCGACCGCAGCAGCAGGGTGGCGAGCAACCCCAGTGCGGCCGCGAGCGCGCACAGCGCCGTCACCAGCAGCCGCGGGGAAACGACCCGGCGCAGCACGAAGACCGACACGACGGCCGCCGCGGCCAGGTTGATGATGCCCGTGGCCGCCGCGCCGCGGATCATCCCCAGCTGCGGCAGCAGCGCGAACGGCCAGACGAGGCCGCCCAGCAACGCGCCGAGGTAATCGGCGGCGTTGAGGTTGGCCAGCGTGCGGCCGGCATCGGCGGCTGGGTCTTTGGAGGCAGTTCGCCTCTGCTGCAGCAGCGTCATCAACAGCGGCACCTCCGCGCCGACCAGGCCGCCGATCAGGGCGGTGGCCACCGCGAGCACCCACGTCGAGCCGTCCGACCCGTTCACGAACGCGAACACCACGTACAGCGCCGCCGCCGATAGGCCGCCGACGATGCCCAGCAGCGCCTCCACGGCGATGAAGGCGATCGCCGCATGCGCCAGCAGCGGCTTGACCAGCAGCGCGCCCGCGCCCAGCGCCGCGATGTAGCCCGCGACGATCAGTGAGGTGGCGACGATCCCGCCGCCGTTGAGGCTCGCCGACAGCGTCAGCAGCGCGAGTTCGTAAATGATGCCGCAGGCCGCGCACGCCGCCACGGCGGCCAGCAGCACGGCGCGCCAG
>DASQCX010000033.1:0-5593 GCA_035634455.1 Burkholderiaceae bacterium | reverse complement strand
CGCGATCGCGCCGCGCGAGCCCGCGCCGTTGCCCAGGCCCACGGCGCCGCGCGTGGCGCGCGCGAGGCGCACCGCGTAGTCGACCACGCGGTCGTCGATCATCACGGCGCTGACCGTCTGCTGCAGGCGCGCGACGTCGGCTTCGGTCAGGCAGCGCTGCACCTTGTCCAGCGGCAGCGCGTCGCCCACCTGGTGGCCGGTGGCGGCCTTGACCACGTCGACCTCCTCGGCCTGCGTCGGGAAGCCGATGTCGATCTTGAACAGGAAGCGGTCGCGCTGCGCCTCGGGCAGCGGGTACGTGCCTTCGGAGTCGATCGGGTTCTGCGTGGCCAGCACCATGAACGGGCGCGGCAGCGAGACCGTCTGGCCCTCGAGCGTGACCTGGCGCTCCTGCATCACTTCCAGCAGCGCACTCTGCGTCTTGGCCGGCGCGCGGTTGATTTCGTCGCCCAGCAGCAGGTTGGTGAAGATCGGGCCCTTGCGCAGGCGCAGCCGGCCGATGCCGCCGTCTGCGCCCGGCTCCAGCACGGCGTGGCCGGTGAGGTCGGACGGCATCAGGTCGGGCGTGAACTGCACGCGCGAGAACTGCAGCGACATCGCCTGCGCCAGCGCGCGCGCCAGCAGCGTCTTGCCCAGGCCGGGCAAGCCTTCGTACAGGATGTGGCCGGAGGCGACGAAGGCCACCAGCGTCTGGTCGATGACCTCCTGCTGGCCGACGAGCGCGCGGCCGACCTCGGCCCGCAGCTTCGCCAGCGCGGCGACTATGAATTGGAGTTCCTGGGATTCGATGGCCATGGTGATGTCCGTTGGAAAAGTTCAGGAATGCGGGCGGGCGGCGGACGCGCGCAGGATCGCGCGCCGGGCCTGCTCGAGGACGGTGGTCGCCGCCAGGATCTGCGCGTTCGTCGCGCCGCCACCCACGTTCAGCGAGGCCAGCAGCACGGCCTGGTCGATGGCGTTCGCAGGCGCGAGGGACCGCGCGAGCGCCGCGACGCGCCCGCCGTCGTCGAGCTCGATCCAGCCCTCGACGCGCGGCCGGGCGGCGTCCTCGAAGGCCTTGCGCGTGGCCGCGTGCAGCGCGCGCGGGTCGTTGCCGGCGATGAACTGGCCGGTGCCGCGCACCTGCTCGCCCATCGAGCGCCGCGCCTGCGGCGGCACCGCCGCGCGCGGGCCGAAGCGCAGCAGCAGGCGCCACAGCGCCAGCGCGATCGCCGCCAGCGCCAGCAGGAACGGCGTGCGCGCCTCGTGCCACAGCCAGCCCACGATCGGCTCGCGCGCCTCGTCCTCGACGATCCAGACGGCGCGCCCCGGCGCGGCCTGCAGCACGGCGGCGGCGATCAGCGCGTTGTCGCCCTCGAGCAGGTCGTGGTTCTCGATCTCGAGGCCGGGCGCGACGCCGGTGACGTCGCCGCGGCCCACCGGCACGCGCATGGCCAGCGTGCCGCGCGAACCCGTCAGCTGCCAGGTGGGCGCGGTGCGGCCGAGCGGGCGCAGCGTCCCGGCGAGCGTGCAGCCGCGGTAGGCGCGGCCGGGCTCGAACGCGGGCTGCGTGGTCGCTTCGGTCTCGGTGAAGATCGCGCAGCCGCGCTCCGGGAGCTTGACGCCGAACACCTTGGCCATCTTCTCGACGCGCCGGCGCTGCTGCTCCGTCTGCTGCGGCGTCGGCTTGCGTGCCGCGCCGTCGTCGTCCTTGTCGTCGGCCTTCTTCTTCGGGGCGTCGTCCTCGTCGTCGTCCGCGTCCGACGGCGCCGGCGCGGGCCGCGCGGCCTGGCGGCGCGGATCCGCCGACGACAGCGGCACCCAGCGCAGCCCCGCGTCGCCGCCGCGCGCGTGCGGCGACAGCAGCACCAGGTGGCCGCCGGCCTCGACCCAGGCCCGCAGGCGCGCCTCGCGCTCGGGAAAGATGTCCCACAGCTGCGATTCGAGCAGCAGCGTCGCGCCGGCCGGCGGCAGGGCGTCGAGCGACGAGCGCGGCTCCAGCGTGGCGCCGGCGCCCTGCAGCACATGGCGCAGCGAGTAGTCCGGGTCGGTCGCGGCCTTGCCGCGCGCGTCGTCCTCGACTTCCACCAGCTCCCAGCGCGTCTTGTGCACCAGCCAGCCGGCGAGCGCCAGCACGGCCAGCACCGCCAGCACGCGCAGGATCGTCGGGCCCTTCATGCCGCGCCTCCCGCGGCGGGGCGGCCGTCCAGGCGCTCGCGGAAGCCCGTGCACAGGGCCTCGCCCATCGCGGTCGACAGCGCGCGGCCGCCATAGGTGCTGGCCTCCCAGGCGCGCACCACCTGCGTGACGTAGCGCAGCGCCGGCGCCTCGAGGCGGGCGCGCGCGAGTTCCAGGCACTCGCCCTCGGTGGCCGACGCAGTGATCGGCACGCGATGCTGGTGGATCAGCCGCGACAGCGCGCCGCGGTACAGCAGCGACAGCGCCTCCGGCACCCGGCCCGCCTGCCACAGCGCCCAGGCGGCGGCGCCGACGTCGTCGGGCAGGCTCTCGGGGCGCACGTCCAGGTCGCGCACATGGCTGACCGCCGACGCGGCCTTCGCGCGGCGCTGGAACGCGCGCAGCCTGATCACGTGGCGCGCGCCGACCAGCGCCAGCGCGACGAGCACCACCGCCCCGCCCCACAGCAGGAAGCGGCTGGTGTCGTTGATGAAGCCCGCCAGCGCGGCGAGCCATTCGGCCAGGGAGTCCCGCTCGCGCTTTTTCTCGGGCTCGTCGTCGTCGATCCAGCGCAGCTGGTGCTCCATGTGCCTGCCCGACAGCAGCGGATCGGCGCGCAGCTCGTCCACGGCCTTCTCGATGCGTGCGGCGCGCGGGTCGGTGGTGGGCGCGACCGCGGAGACGCCGTCCTGCGGGGCGGATGCCGCCGCGTCCTGCGCGTGCGCCGCGCCCGCCAGGCACGCGGCGGCCAGCGCGACGGCGCGGACCAGCTCAGCGCCCGAACGCATGGCGCAGGTCCTGTTCGACGTCCCAGGCCTCGAGTTCGACGCGGCGATTGAGGTACATCGCGAAGCCGGCGGCGACGAAGAACGGCTCGGTGAACAGCACGGCGGCGGCGTGCGCCGCGTACAGCATCAGCTTGACGGCGATGCTGTCGGAGCCGAGCCACTCGATGTCGCCGAACGGGTGCAGCCCCGGCGTCATCCACGGGATCAGCGCGACGAGCCCCGACGACAGGAAGAACTCGATCCAGCTGAACGCGCTCTGCATCATCATGGCGGCGCCGCGGTGCGCGCGCAGGATGGCCGCGACGCGCTGGCGCCGCGCCGCGCCGGTCTGGCCTTCGAGCTGGCCCACGGGCATCGAGTAGGCGCGCCAGAACGACAGCCGCCAGATCGTCAGCCACTGCAGCATCGGCAGCCACGGCGCGCGGCGGCGCGCCTCCCAGGCGTCGGAGAAGCGGGTCGCGTCGCCGAAGGCCTGGCGCGCGTAGATGTCCAGCAGCGTGCGGTCCAGCCAGGGCTTGCACCACCACAGCAGCGTGGACGGCAGCCACCACGCGAGCTCGATCGTCGCGCCGCACGCCACCACCAGCAGCAGCGCCAGCGGCAGGAAGGCGCGCACCAGCGAGCGCCCGTTGCGCTGGGCCATGCGCACGCCGAGGTCGACCGCCTCGTAGGCCGGCCGCGGGCGCAGCGCGAGCTGGAGCTGTTCGGCCTTCATCGCTCGCTTGCTCCGAGGACGGCGGCGTCGTGGCCCTTGCCCTGCAGGCCCAGGTACGCGAAGACGAGCGCCCAGCAGCAGCCGCCGACCGCGTACTTGACGGCTGGCGCGATCCAGCCGGCGGACGACCAGAACGCCTCGATCGCCGCCGCCACGAGCAGCATCGCCGCGAAGCAGAACACCACCGGCGAGGTCTCGCGCGCCGCGCGCATGAGCGCCTGCGTGCGCGTGAGGCGCCCGGGCGCGAGCATCGCGTGGCCCAGCTTCAGGCCGGCGGCGCCGGACAGCACGATGGCCGTGAGCTCGAACGCGCCGTGCGTGACGACGAACGAGAAGAAGCGCTCCGCGTCGCCGCGCGTGACGAGGAAGCCCGCGACCGCGCCCAGCAGCAGGCCGTTGTAGCCGACCATGAACAGGCTGCCGACGCCCAGCATCAGCCCGGCCGCGAAGCAGCGGAACGCGATGCCGACGTTGTTCATGATGTAGAAGCCGAACATCGTCCAGTCGTCGCCGGAGGTGCGGCCCAGGCGCTCGCCGGCCTGCGGGCCGTACATGCCGTCGAACTGGTGCACCTGCTTGGCGTCGACCACGGTGAGCACGAAGTGCGGGTCGATCCATGTCGCGACGCCCACCACGACGGCGGGCAGAACGAACACGAGCGCGGCCACCAGCAGGTGCCAGCGCAGCGCGCGCACGGCGGCGGGCGCCCGGTACAGCGCGAGCTGGCGCAGCGCGCCCAGGCCGAGGTCGTGGCGCCGGTAGATGCGCTGGTGGGCGCGCGCGGCCAGCGCGTCCAGCCGCGCGACCAGGTGCACCGGGTAGGCCCGCTCGCGCGCCAGCGCCAGGTGCTCGCAGCACTGGCGGTACAGCTGCGCGACGCGCGCGGCGCCGGGCGGCTCGGTCGCGCCGGTCGGGAACGGCCCGGCCTTCCGACGCGCCTTGCGGCCGGCGTCGAGCGCGTCCAGGCCGCGCTCGAGCTCGATCCAGGACGACTCGTAGCGGGCTTCGAACTGGCGTGGCGTCATGGCCATCAACGTTGTCCCATCAGCCACTGCGCGACGGCGATCAGCCGCGGGCCCGGCCGGATCGGCGCCGGCGACGCGCCGCCCGGCGCGTAGTCCGGCGGCGGCAGCGCGTCCTCGGCCAGCGCGGCGAGCTCGTCGACGCGCTCGGACGTCAGCCGGCGCGCGCGTCCGGCCAGGTGCAGGATCGCGACCTGCTGCGCGCGCGTCAGCGGCACGCGCGGCGCCAGCGGCTCGGCCTCGGGCAGCTTGCCGGCCAGGCGCACCTGCTCGGCGTGGACGACGAGCGTGCCCGCGACGATGTCGCCCAGGCGCTTGAAGTCGTGCCGCAGCAGCATCGAGAGCAGGCCGAAGGCGAACGCCACAGGCATGAAGTCGGCCACGCGCAGCAGGTTGCGCGTGACGGCGGCCGACGGCGTGACCGGCAGGCCGGTGTCCATCAGTACCTGCAGCCCCAGGGCGCGCTTGCCGGGCGTCGCGGCGCCGGGCAGCAGCTCGAACAGGATCGGGTAGAACCACTCGAGCGCGAAGGCGCTGATCAGGATCAGGGCCGAGCCCATGCCCTTGATGCGCGCCAGGAACGCCGCGGCGACGCCCCACACGATCAGCCGGATGAGGAAGTCCAGCGCGTAGGCGAGCCCGCGCGGCACCGCGCCCGCCGGCCGCAGCTGGATGGCGATGCCCTCGGGGGTTTCGGCGAGGAGCCTGGTGTCGAGCGTCGTCAAGGAGCGCGAAGAGGTCGGTGGAGGATCAGAAGCTGATCGTGCGCAGGTTCGCGCCGGCGTACCTCGGGTCCGAGGCGCGTCGTGGCGCACCCTCGCGGTGTCCGCATGTTAATGCGTGCCGCGCCCGCTTCGGGCGCGGATCCCTCCGGAAGACGGATCCGGCGCGACGGCGCTGCGCGGAGGCCG